>JBGTFN010000117.1:0-8535 GCA_041747275.1 Gemmatimonadaceae bacterium
GCAGCGCGACGTGGCGCTGCGCGTGACGATTCGTGCGGCGCACGCTCGTTCCAACGGCACTTATGAGGCACCACGACCGCTGGGAGACGCACATGCGAATGGCTTAAAAAGGCTACGTGCATCAAGCCCGCATCACGCGAATAGCCACGGTGCACTCGAATCGCTATAGGGCATTTATCCAATGGCGGGCCCGGCTGCGCGCGCGTTATGGTACGGAATGTCTCGTCTCGCCGATCCTGCGGAAACGCGGGGTGGTCCGGACGACCGTCAGTCCCGCCCTCGTTTCCGGAGTGTCTGGTATGGGATCGCACGCGTGCCTCGTGTCGGTCACCCGGCCGTCCCCTCGGCTTGCAGCTCTTTCGCGTGTGTTGTTCATCGTGATTGCTTGCGTTGCGGAACGACCCGTCGGCGGGCGCGAATGAGCGAGGGAAAACTTGTCCAATGATGTTATTGGTGATCGGAGTTTCAGGCGGACTGTCGTGCATCGCAGTGGGTGCGTCACAGTTGGGCCGATTTACAGACTTAACGAACACGTGCAAGGAGAGTCCCGGTCCAAGCTACCGCAAACCGACTAGCGGCACACCGCCTTACTTCGTCTCGATTATCGCGGAGCGCGGAATGAAGGTTCAATGTTGTTTCCCGCTTGCGCGAAATCAGTCATGCTGTACGCAGCGCGGTATAGAGTCGCCAACCCAGTTTCCTCTTTTCACTACGAAAACCATGCCCAAAACCTTTCTGAGTGTTGGTGTGTCCGTCGCAGCTTTGCTCAGCGCGTTGGGTTGCGAATCGTCAACGGAACCGAAAAGCGTCGAAGGTCGCTATGAGCTTTCGGCAGTGAATGGCGTTGCCTTGCCGTACGCCCTTGGACCAGCGCCTCGCAACGTCGGCGACACCACGAACGAGGCGTGTCGACTATCGGTGTCCGACGGAGCGCTCACCCTGGGCACCGACCGGAAGTTCGTAATGACTTACACAATAGCGAATTCCTGCCAGCCGGCGACGGCGTTTGCGACGAGCACGGAGATCGGCGCGTACGAGCGAGAAGGCAACGCGTTCGACTTTCGAGTGTCCGACGGCGAGAAAGAGTTGATGTTTCGAGGGATCGCATCGTCGGGAAGCCGCATCGATGTTGCCGGTAGCCCCTTTGCGCTGTCGTTCACCCGGTAGGACAACTTTCTGGCGACTGCTCGCGCTCGTTGCTGACAAGACTGTTCGAAAGGCAGTCGCGACAGAGCACGCGCGTCCCTCCGCGCGCTTTTCGAACTTGGCGTCATACCGCCGCATCAAGAGCTTGGGCTGCGGGCTTCAGAGCGCTTCGCCTTCAGACTCGCTGAAGCCGCGCAGCGCACCGCCTATTGTCTACCCCGTGGACGCGGGGATCACGAGGCAATAGGATTGAACTCTATACCGTTGGAGAGACAACGCGTGAATCAAATCGCTCGGCGCGCACAACGGCGCCACCCGCTCGTACTACTCGGCACGCTCCTCATACTCAGCGCGTGCACAGATTCGACCCAGTCGGTCGCTCTTCAAGAACCATCGGAAACGAAGAGTGCTCCGGCAAAATTTCTGCCCTACGGTCGACCGATTCCAGAATCTGAGGCGGTCACGCTGCCGCCCGAACCGTACGACGCGCGCCGACATGGACCTCTGCTGCCGAATACACAGCCGGAGGCAAACGTACTTGGAACACCGGGCTACGAGTTCCTGAGCACACTGAGCAGCACGCCACGCGCCACGCCACGCAGCGCTGCAAACACGACAGGCGGACTCTTTGCCTTCGACGACGCGTTCGGAACGGTGGAAGGGGTTGAGTGGACGCCGTCGCCGCTCATCCAGTGGTATGGAATACAGGTCACCCACGAGGTGCTGCCGAGTAGCTACTCGTTGCCGTCGGGCGGCTCCTCGGGCGGCTCGGTCGCGCTGTCGCTCCGATTGCAGTCCTATCCGGCAGGACAATCGTGCCTCCAAGCGTCTACGCTTGCCGTCCGCTTGTCGGATGGTACGACGCGGTTGCTAAACGGCTTCTGGCTAAACTGCTTGACTGGCACCGGCGTTTTCGAAACCATCGATGCAACCTTTCGATCTAAATATGTGCGCACGGTCAATGGTCGACCGAGTGTCAGCATGACCATCGTGACGCCGAACGTAGGCGGGTCGAACTTTAACGGAGCGTGCTGGTACGGCTCAATCTACAATTACAACGTGGGTGGATGGGAAGGTAAATCCACGGGCTGTGATACCGGGGGCGGCAGCAGTTTGCCTGCTGCAGCATCGGTATTCTGGTACACAAACCACTACGTGTGGACTGGTACGTGTGCGACGTTCCCCGGCTTGCGAATCACGGATATTTTTCTTTTTGAAAACGGAGTAGCGGTCCCCTCGACATCATATTTATCGGCGTCTGCGCCCATTGCCCCGGGTGCTTGCAATTCGGGCGGTAGCTACACATTCACGTATCCCGCCTATTCGATTCACTCATCGGGAAACGCGTTCCTCGCTAGCACGCCGAATCCCTGACACGCGCTCAAGCCAGTCGTTGTGACAGTGTGCGCTGTCGAGCTGCCTCCGTTCAACGTGGCGGCGGCAGCGCGCGATCTGCAGAAATGCGTGTCTCACGTCTCTGCCGTAGGTTCGGCGTGTTTCGGCGCGAAACGACAGATTCGAGCTTAGTGACGCGCTCGGAACTTAATGGCGCCGAGCCCGAGATACGAAAGACGAACCTATGGGCGAGCTCCTCGAACGTTCGTCGATACCGCAGCGCTTGTCCGCGCCTGTAGACTGTGAGCGAATGTGTCGAACCAAAAGGTCGTGCTCTGCACGACCTTTTGCTTGCTGGTCACCCGTCGAGCTCGACGAACACCCATACACTGGAAGACGGCGTCTCGGCGCGGCGCATGCCACTCCGGCGAGGCAGATCATGCGCTACGCCAGACTTTTTGTAGGAGTCGGCAGGCACGCGACGCGTCGAACAAAAGTCGTTGCTAGTTGGTCGGTTCGTCGACGAGACATCGCGACGTGCTCGCATTCGCTCGCGACGATGTCGGGGGAGACCTACAGGTTCGCTTCTCTCCGCTCGGCAAACTGGTGTGTTTCAGTACGCGTTAGCGCGCAGCTCAATGAGGGCATTGGGTGGCTTCACCCCGCGCACCATAAGCATTCTCGCTCGTTGCGGTGGACGCGGCGTGGCGGCTCAGGCAGGACGTCGGAGCATCGGGGGCTCCTCCTCTCACACAGAGATGGAAGCTCCACCGAAACGGGGCACGTTCAAGTTCATGTCTCCTCGAACGCGCCACAACGACGCGCACTCACGAATGTCGAGAAGGTCTATCGCATCAAACGCTCACGCCCGCTTCTAGCCACCGCACACGCGAATCGCAATAGGGCATTTATCCAATGGCGGCCTCAGCTTTGCGCGCGCTATGGTGCGGCATGCTTCGTCGCACCGATGCTGCGGAAACGCGGTGTGGTCCGGACGACCATCGGTCCCGCCCTCGTTCCCGGAGTGTCTGCTATGGGATGGTACGCACGTGTGCCTCGTGTCCGTCGCCCGGTCGTCCCTCAGCTTGCCCTGCTCTTCGCCTTCGCCGCCATTGCCGTGACTATCAGCGTCGGCATCGGTATCGCCGGTACGCCGCGCTCGGTGCAGCCCCCGCAACTCGCTGTCTCGCTCACCGGCCTCAACGCCGGCACCTCGAACGACCGGTCGCTCTGTGTCGTATTCGCGCTCGTGCCCGGCGCGGCGAGCGAATGCGCCGACCTTCGGATCACACACGGCTTGCCCGCGGCGATGTCCAAGGGCACGGTGCAAGCGCCCACGCTGCTCTACAACAGCGCCGTCGCCCATCCGTATCCGATTGTGCGCACCGATGTGCGCTACACGAGCGGGACGAAGCCCGACTCGGTTGAAGCGATTCTGAAAGTGAACGGCGTCGAGCGCCGGCGCGGCATGTGGTCCGGCGCGCCGATGACGCTCAATGTGCCGCGCCGACTCGCGCTCGGCTATGACGCGATTCCGTCCGGCAGCGGCGATGCCACGGGTCTTTATCCCTACACCATCGAGGTCGCCGCGTTTGTGGGCGGCACCAAGGGCGCCACGACGACCGTGAGTGACACGCTCGTGCTGGTGAATCGTTCGGGCAGCAGCATGGGGCCTGGCTGGTGGCTGTCGGGACTGGAGCAACTCTTTCCGCAGGGGGACGGCAGCCTGCTCTGGGTGGGTGGTGACGGCAGTGCGCGACGCTACGCGAATGCCGGTACGAATGTATGGGTGGCTGCGGCGCTTACCTTTCCCGACACGATCAAGCTCGCCAGCGGAGAGTACACCCGCTTCGCGAAGCACGCTGTCAAGGTGCGCTTCAACAGCGTCGGCAATCACATCACCACGATGCGCCGCCTCGGCGATTCCACGCGCTTTACGTACGCGGACACGGGGGGCGCGCCACGTCTTTCGAGCATCATCACGCTCAGCGGCCAGACGTACAGTTTCGCCTACAACGGCTCTAACCGGCTCACCTCGGTCACCGCACCGACCGCCGCCGGCACCACGCGCACCACGACCATCGCTGTCGGCGGCGGCGGTACGGGCACGATCACCAGCATCACCGATCCCGATACGCGCGTCGTGGGCTTCGGCTATCACGCCACGTTCACGCGGCGCATGATCACGCGCACCGACCGGCGCAGCACCACGACGACCTTCAGCTACGACAACGGCTGGAAGGTGAGCCAGTCGAGCCTCGGGATGGGCGCCACGCCAGACATCGTGGACAACTTCGCACCCGCGGAAACCCGCGGGCTAGTGGCGACGAGCGGTATCTCTACTCTGGTGGATACGGCGCTCGCGTACACCCGGCACGACGGCCCACGCAGCGATGTTGGCGACTCGACGCGCTTCTTCCTCGATCTGCGCTTCGGCGCCCCGCAGCGCATCATCGACGCCGTTGGGAACACCACGCTGCTTGCGCGCACGAGCGCAACCTATCCCGCCGTGGTAACACGCGTGCAGCGCGCGAACGGGCATGTGCAGCTCGCCGTCTACAACGCCCGTGGCAACCTGCGCGTGCTCAAGGACTCCGGCGGGATTGTGGCCGGTCAAATCGACTCAACTCGGTACGAATGGGACGACGTGTTCGATGTGGTGCAGCGCAGCGTGCCTCAGTTGGGCGACAGCATCACGCGCAGCATCAGCAGCACGAACGGCAACATCCTCTGGCAAGAAGATCGCCGCGGCAGCGACAGCCGCGTCACCTTCACCTACGACAACGGCGGCATCAGCACCGGCCTGCTCACAAAAATCGCGTATCCCGGCACGGCCGTCGATTCCTTCGCCTACGACGCGCAAGGCAATCTCCGCTATACGCGCTCGCCACTCGGCTTTGTCACACTCATCGAGCGCGACAACCTCGGCCGCGACACGCTCACTATCTCACCCATCGATGCCACGCGCACCTTCCGGCACCGCAAAGTGTTCGATGTCGTGGATCAAGTCACGCGCGATGAGCGCGTCGGCTCATCCACCATTCCGTATACGCTGGCGTGGTCCGGCTTAGCGGTGGATACCTCGCCGCTCCGGAACGACACCCTGATCACGACCTACTTCTACGACAATGAAGGCAATCGAACGCTGACCTCGAGTACGACGAGTGCGTACGTCACCAACGTGGGGAGCGATGAAAGCGCGGCGTACGACCGCGCGAACCGACCCATCTCGGTGACCACCGGGCTGGGCTCACAGACCATTGCCTATGATGCGGCGGGCAACGACACCCTGCAAGTGTATGCGAGCGGGGCGAACGTGACGCAGACGTTCGACGCGCTCAACCGCCTCGAGAAGCGCAAGCTGCCGTTTATGGACTTTTCGCGGCAGCGCTGCTTCGGGTTTCCCACCGGCTCGATCTCGGACGGCAGCGTCGGCCCGGGCTGCAACATGGTGTTCCCGTACTATCCGAACAACGGCACCGGCTATCGCATCCCCACGGACTCGAGTCTCTTCACCTACGACGCCGTAGGCAACCTGCTCACCGCGAACAATCGCTATGCCCGCATCAAGCGCGGCTACACGCTGAACGGTCTCATCACGCGAGACTCGCTCATCTTCGGTCTGTACAGCTCCCCAACCAGCGATTCGGAGCGTCGCGGCCAGAACTACACCTACGACCGGAACGGCCGACGCGCGTCCATGGTGTGGATCGGGGGCACGACCAGCTATGCTTACAGCGCCGCCGGCGTGCCGGACTTCGGGCCGCTGCAGCAGGTCACCGATCCCGGCAGCAACACGTACCGCCTTCGCTACGATCTGCAGTCGCGCGTGGATTCCTTGGTAGTATCTACGAGCGCCGGCGTGGCCGGCGTGCGCGAGCGGCGCCAGTACGATGCCGACAGCCGCCTAATGTCGCGCCAGCGCGTGAGCACCTTTGGCACCGTAGGCCAACTCAACCTCGACAGCCTCTGGTACGACCGGCGCGACAAGGTCGACAGCGTGCAGGCCTACAGTCGGGCGCAAACCAGCGAACGCGTGCGCTACGCGTACAATCCTCACGGCGCCGTCGTTGCGCAGGAGCGTGTGCGCAGCGGCGGCTTTGCCTACCAAGTGCAGGAGTTCCGGAACGACGCCTACGGCAACGCGTTCTACATCCGCACGCGCTCCTCGGCGAGCGGTGACGAAGCGCCATCGGTCGCTGACTACTTCAACGACGGCCTGCTAATCAGCCGGAACACCATCCTGCCGCCGCCGGGGCAGATCACGCAGTCCATGGTGGATGAGGAACTGCACCAGGAGGGCGACGGCGGCCGCGTGACACTCACCGGCCGGCTGGTGGCCATTCCGCCCGTGAACGGCGGCGGCTGGGCGTCGCAGATGGGCGGGCGGCAGTACTACCAAGCCGACGAAAAGTTAAGCGTGGTGCAGCGGTACGACTTTCAGGTCGGGAGCAGCGCCAGCTTGGGAAGCTGGGAGGAGTACTGGTACGACGCGCTCGGTCGGCGCATCCTGACCAGGGCCCGCCGGAGTGGCAGCCCGCCCACGGGCACCGGTCCCCTATGCAACGACCCGGTGAGCACCCGCTGTCAGTCGTACTGGCAGCGCACGCTCTGGGATGGTGATCAGATTCTCTACGAGTGGCGCACCGCCGACGGCACGACGACTGGCCTCAATGCCGGCACCGCAGGCTACGTACACCTCGAGGGCATCGACCAGCCGGTCGGGCTCATCCGGAGCGACGGCACGCGCGTGATCAACTACAACTGGCGCGGGCTCGGCGAATCGAGCGTGTTTGTCAACGGCGCGCCCGGCGACAACTCCATCACCGGCGGCAGTCTCGCCGTCGAATGGCCGACCAAGTCGCAGGGCGGGGTGTATTTCACCCCGAACGTGCTCGCGAGCGGCCCCACGGGCAACTTCACGTGGTTCGGCACGCTGGCGGCGAACGGCGCGGGCTCGACGGGGATGCTCTACCGACGGAATCGCTACTTCGATCCGGTGACCGGTCGATTTACGCAGGCCGATCCCATCGGACTGTCGGGCGGGCTCAATCTGTACGGGTTCGCCAACGGCGATCCGGTAAACTTCACGGATCCCTTTGGGTTGTGCACCCATCCCGGTGATCCGGAATGCGCGAAATGGGTGGGCGCGGGTTCGGGTATCGGTGCAGGTATTGGGCTGGCGATTGCAGCCGGTTGCACCGCAACCACCGCGGGAATATGCGTAGCCGGTGCACCAGCCATCGTAGGGGCGACTGCCACATTGGGTGGAGCAATTGGTGGACTTGTCGGAAACGCCGCGACTGCCTTCAGTTACAAGCCTGGCGGTCGCTTCAGTCCTAAATCAAAACGGACAATTGATCGCGAGGCCACCGAAGCAACGGGCCAAGAAGGCACTTGTGAATACTGCGGCGTGCAGACAGTTCCGACGCATGGTTCACGTAAGAGCAAACAGTTCGATCACTTGGATCCGGCCGCAAGAGGCGGCAGCAACGATCCAGCTAACGGACGACGGTCGTGCGCGACGTGCAATCAAGGATTCGGCAGTAGACCAAAACCAGATCCGAGAACACCCGATTGAGGCACTGGATGAGATCATGAAACATGAACGCCTAATTCAAGTAGACTTCAAGTCACCGGATAGAGGCACGGAACGACTCTGGGCTGAAATCGTTGGCGACAACAACGCCAGGATACTTAGCGTACCCGTTTGGACCTATGGTGTGTCGATGGGCGCGATTGTTCGCACGGGACTCGTGCAGCCGTTGATCGTGCGGACTTCGGAAGGGGCGACGCTAAGGGTCCTTGCCGCAGCGGGTATGACTGGAAAGCAAGTCTATCTTTCCCGCATCGTTCCCGATCTGAGCGAGCGCAGATGGGGAGTTGGTCCAGCAACGTTTTACGGTCCGCGTCTAGTAGCGCTCCATGTGCATCGGCGGTCGAGCTGGTGGCCGGACATTGGCAGCTATCTCGACAGTCTGATTGCGAAAGGATTTGTTGAGCAATGGGAGGCGGGCGATCCCGATCAAGGCTCCGACGTGGAGGAGGAGCCGG
>JBGTFN010000118.1:0-30483 GCA_041747275.1 Gemmatimonadaceae bacterium
AGCCCGAGCGGGCCGCGAGTGGCGCGCGTGTCAGCGACGGCAGGCGCCCCCGCACGCAGCGCGAGGCCGAGCGGAATGGCCATGGCGATGAGGCCAAGCAATCCTGCCCAGAACATGTCCTGCCGAAAGCAGATCGCGACCGGAAGCAAACCATTCACGCCATACAGCACGAGCGGAAATCGACTCGGCGCCACAGCTCGCGCCCATGTTGTGGGCGGTACGATGGCAAGCATCAGCCGCGCCACGATGATGCCGGTGAGCAGCCAACCAAGCCAGTTGGTGAGCGGCATGCCGTAGAACATCTCACGTCCGATGAACTGCTGGAACGCCGGGGCACCCGTAAGGTCGGGAACCGACCACATCCAGTGGCTGGTCTTGACCATGGCGGGATCCATTGAGACGTCCCACGCCGTGAGCACCAGGCCAGCGATCAGCGCCCACCACCAGCGCGACGTGCTGTCGTCCTTGGCCTGGAGCAGCCGACCACAAATGGCCAGCGACGCGTACAGCATGAAGAACCAGCTCGTCGGAATGTTGAACGGCACCAGATCAAGAATCTTGTAGCCGAGCAGGCCGGAGTACGAGTACACGCCGAACGGCAGGCCGGTGTAGGTGCCGAGCAGTTCGGAGGCCAGCGACACCGCAAAGCTCACGCCGAAGATCGTCAAGCCCGTGCGGGAGCCGAGCTTGCCCATGGCGTGCAGGATACCGGCGAGCGCGCCGAACACCACCGTGGTCTGCCCGCCCCACGCGTAGCCGATGGCGTACACCTTCATGTTCTGCGGTGTACGCAGCCAATCAGGCAGCGGCGGCGACAGGAACGTGGCAAAGGCAAATGCCGAGAAAGCACTCAGCACTGCGTGCACGAATAGACAGATACCGGCGATCTTGAGCAGCGATGCCGTCTGATCCCGGTCCGTCAAATGATTGGATGACAGCGAGTTCATGATTCAGGTCGAGGCAGTGCACGCACTCAGGCGAGGCGCACGCGTTCCTTTGATGTGGCGGCCGGGGTGTGATCCCAGCGAAGTGTTGGCCCGTTTCCGACAGTGGCCGTATCCAGTGGCGCCGCGCGGAAGCGCCAGGCATCCCACAGAACACTCATGCGCGCCATCCGGCCAAGTCGAGCACGCGAACTGATCGTATCATAACGCTGCGCTTCGATCGCACCGAGAATTCCCGCGTAGCCAGTGGCGCAGGCACGCGCACAGCGATGCGCGTCGTGCGAGAGCAAGGCGATTCCGGGAACTGACGCTTCGTACAACGCGCGTGCGCGTCCCACCTCGAACGCCATCATCGGACGCCAGCGCTCGTCGCGAGGCAGCGCCTGATTGCTCATGACTTCGCGCTGCGTGAGACCGAACATGGCGAGGTCTTCTTCAGGCAGGTAGCATCGACCTCGGTGCGCGTCCTCACCGATGTCGCGCAGAATGTTGGTGAGCTGCATTGCCACGCCGAGTGTGCGCGCATAGCGGACCGCGCGCGTGCGTACTTCAGGGCCGCCCGGCACGCCGAAGACATGGGTGCACATCTCGCCCACCGAACTCGCCACGCCTTCGCAATATCGCTCGAGGTCGCGCCAGGTCGCGTAGCGCGTCGGGCGCAGGTCCTGCGCCACTCCAGCGAGCAGTTCGTAGAGCGGCTCCGGCGGCACCTCGTACTCGCGCGTGACCCAGGCAATCTCCCGAAAGACGGCACTGCTCGGACGGCCGTGCAGCGCGGCTGATAGCTGACGCTCGTAGTCAGTGAGCTGCTGTTCGAGCTGCGCCTCGGTACCGGGCGTGGCGCGGTCGACGAGATCGTCCGCCACACGACAAAAGGCGTAAAGTGCATACGCCGCGCGGCGCTTCTCGGCCGGCAGCAGGTAGCTGGCGAGCGTGAATGTGCGGGCGTGCGTCTTGACGATGACGGCGCACGTTAGTGCGTCGTCGGAGACGGATGACGGAACCGATACGGTTTCGCGAGCGCCGCCCGTAGAACTCGGCGCGATGGTTACGTCTGCCATGCCGACGACGGACGTCGGACCCAAGGCCACTTCACGATCGGTCATGCGCTGTGCCATACCGGCGTGAGGAAACGTGCCATGCGGAGCGGAATCTGGGGAGGAGAGGCGTTCAACGGAACTCATGAACGCGATGAAGAGCATTGCCAGCGCGCGATCAGTACTCGAGGGTGAACGCCCAGCCTGCCTGACCGTTCCAGCCGCCATCGGACTGGCACTCTGGGTTCTACAGTGCCGCGCTGCGGACCAACTGTCAACACTCCTTGACACCGAATTGTCGTGGATCATCAGGCTTCGCAGCCAGCCAGCCGTTTCCCAGTCTCCGGCGGACGTCTATACTACGGCGTGACTGTTACCGTACTCTCCCCAGATGCGGCGCGCCGAATTGCGCCCGCTTTGAGCCACACTCGAAGTCCCGACGTGTGGGTATACAAATACGAAAAACCGGAAGACGGCTGGACGCTGAGCGTCGCCACGCACGCGGAACCGGGGTCCGGCAAACTGTCGCTGGGCGGCTTCCGAATCGTTCCCGCAGAACGGATGGGGATGCCGGGGTTCACCACCGAAGGTGAGGCGATCGCGCTGGCCATCGGCATGGAGGAGAAGGTCTGGTGGTCCCGCATCACCGGCATCGGCGGGCCGCGGCTGAAGCTCGAGCCTTCGCGCATCGTGGGGGGCAAGTGTGTGCTCGCGCCGAGTCCGGACGCCCGGGTGGGTGAGCCGCGTGATACGGAACTGCTCGATTTCGCGATCGACGCGTTCCGCGCCATCGAGGAGGCCGGTGGCATTCACCTCATCACGGGGCAGGATCTGGGTCACGGCACCCTGCACACCGGTGAGAGCTCGCTGGAGTACCTGAACGCCCGGTTCCTCGGCAGCGTCCGCGCGAACACGGCAGTACCGACGGGTGAGGGCAACGTGCGGCTGCTGCTCGGCATGCTGCAGGGCGCCGATCTGAAGCCGGAACTGAGGACGGTGGGGCTCGTGGGATGCGGCAACGTCGGGATGCACGTACTCACACGGTTGCGCGGCATGGGCATTACGCCGCTCGCGCTAGAGTCGAATCCGGCAAGGCGAGCGGAGATCCAGATGATGGGAGTTCCGCTGTGGAGTCCGGAACAACGCGAAGAGTTCCTGTCACAGCCGATGGACGCGCTCGTAGTCAACGCACTCGGCGGATCGTTGAGTCCCGAAGCGGTGGCGGTGTGCGTGGCCAACCGGCGACTGCGGGTGATCTGCGGAAGCGAGAATCTGGCGATGCCGGACGCGAGCCAGTCGGATGTGTTGCGGGATGCCGGCAAGGTGTACGCGCCGACAGAGCTCGGTGGGTTAGTGGGCTACCTGACCGCGGTCGAGGAGTACCTGTGCAAGCAGGCTGATGCGCCGTTCCGGATTGAGGATATGTTTTCAGCTGCCGCCCAGCTGGAGCCGGTAGGGATGAACGCCACGAAGCGGGTGCTGGACGGCGGGGGACGGGAGAGTTTTGAGGACGCTGCTGTGGCGCTGTACTCGTCGCCGGCTACGGCCGGGTAGCCTTCTCGCCAGATAGCCTTGGCCGGATAGCCTCGGCCGGATAGCCTCGGCCGGATAGCCTCAGCGCGCTGCCATCCGGCCCCAGGCTTCGGTTCCGGCCGCTCCAGACGGTTATATGGCCATCTGGCCTGGTCTATCTGGCCATCCAGCCGTGACGAGGCGCCCGATAGCGAGGAAGCCGAATGGTGCTTCCCAGCACCCGACCGCGCGTCGAGGGTGATTTCAGGATGCTCGGCGGCCATCAGGCTCGGTGCCGAGTTTCGAAACGCTCGAGGCTGAATGGCCTGATGGACCAGGCCATATGGCTGAATGACACGAGGATCAACTGCAGCCAGTGGCCCTCAGCCATTGGCCGTCAGCGATTTGGCGCCGACTGGGCCTCGCGCTCGACCTCATCTCGAACCATGCCTAGCAGTTTCGCCAGCATCCTCCGCACCACGATCGCGTCAGCGATCAATCGCTCCGCCTCCGCCCTGGGCATCGCCCTCAGGTCCGCCGCGAGCTCCAGATGATTCTCCACCTCGGTCGCCGACGCCACCGCCATCTGCAGAAACCGCGCAAACTCCCGCCGCGAAGAGTGCCCGCACCCCTCCGCGACGTTCGACCCCACAGCCGCCGATGCTCGGCGCAGCTGCGTCACCAGCCCCGGGTACCCCCGACTCGGCACCTTCGCCGTAGCCGTGTGGATCGCGACCGTCAGCGCCTGCGCCCGCTGCCACACCGTAAACCGCCTGAAGTCTCGCATGCGCCATAATGCCACGATTGAACCCGGCCCCCATCACCAATCCCTCTCGGGCGGAACCGTTTCCATCCGGCCAAACGCCGCACGACGGGCATCTCGCGCCGACCGGCCATACGGCAGGGAGTCAAACGCACATCCGGCCATACGGCCCAGTCCATCCGGCCATCCAGCCGCCCCCGATTCGCACGCTGCCACCAACCCAAACCCCGCCGCCCCGCCGTTTACCGAGCCCGAAACCCCGCGATTGCCGCCCTCGTGAACTCCGACAGGACCATCTCCCCACTCAGCGCCGCCCGTTCCGCCAGCAGCGCCTCCCACCCCTCGGTCCCCGCCCAAAACACCTTCTTCAGCTCCCGCATCGCCTGCGGATTGCTCGCCGCAAGCGTCTTTGCCAGCCCACCCACAGCGTCGTCCAGTGCCGACACCACTGGCATCACCCGCGCGTAGAGCCCGTGCCTCTCCCCCCACTCCGCATCGCGCCAGTCCGCGTCCACCGACATCGCGGCAAATGCTCCTCGTCCTATGCGTCGCTCCACCACCGTCCCCACCACGAACGGGCCAATTCCCACCGCCAGCTCGCTCAGCCGCGCGGACGCCGTCGACACGGCCATTGCGTAGTCCGACGCCGAGATTAGCCCCACCGCACCACCCGCCGCCTTGCCGTGCACACGAGTGATCACGAACTTCGGCGCGCGAATCATCGCCAGAATCACGCGCGAAAAACCGCTGAAGAACTCAGCGCCTGCGGCCGCATCGGGAATGGTTGCGAATTCGTCGAATGACGCGCCTGCACAAAACGGTCCCGTCCCGCCGCTCCGCAGCACGATTACCCGTGCTTCGGGATTCTCGCCAAGCGTCGTGATGTCCGCAGCGAGTTGCCCCAGCAGGGACCCGGGCAGCGAGTTCCCCTTCGGATGAAAGAACTCGACAGTGCCGATGCCGTCGGCGAGGTGCACCGAAACCTGGCCGTCGGGCACCGATCTGGAGGGAGCGTCATTGTGCATGCAGGGTAAAATAGTGCGAGCGCACGATTGTCGAACTCCTGTTTTTTCCCGTACATTGCATCTCATGGAACAGAATCCGACCGTGACTGCCGACGACTCGGCACTCGTCGCCGCCTTCGAGGCGCGCATCGCCGCCGGTGAGAGCATCGAGCCCAAGGACTGGATGCCTGAGCGCTATCGCCGACAACTCATCCGCATGATGTCGCAACATGCGCACTCGGAAATCGTCGGCATGTTGCCGGAAGGCAACTGGATCACGCGTGCTCCGTCACTGCGCCGCAAGATGTCGCTCATCGCGAAAGTGCAGGACGAAGCGGGACATGGTCTCTATATCTATTGCGGCACGGAGACGCTTGGCGTCGATCGCCACGAACTGGTGGAACAGTTGCTGGACGGGCGCGCGAAGTACTCGAGCATCTTCAACTATCCCACGCTCTCATGGGCCGACATGGGCGTGATCGGCTGGTTTGTGGACGGCGCGGCGATCGTGAACCAGACCGTGCTTGCAAAGGCCTCGTACGGACCATATGCAAGAGCGATGGTGCGCATCTGCAAGGAAGAGAACTTTCACAAGCGCCAGGGCTACGAGATTTGTGCGACACTCGCCAACGGCACGCCCGCACAGCGCGCGATGCTGCAGGATGCGGTGAACCGATTCTGGTGGCCATCGCTGATGATGTTCGGCCCGAGCGACACCAACTCGCCGAACTCGGCTGAACTGCTCAAGTGGCGGGTCAAGCGCAAGACGAACGACGAGTTGCGCCAGCGCTTTGTGAACCTCACAGTGCCGCAGGCGGCAGCAATTGGTGTGACGCTTCCCGATCCTGATCTCAAGTACGATGCCGACACCAACAACTGGGAGTTCGGGGAGATCGATTGGCAGGAGTTCTTCCAGGTGATCGGTGGCAACGGTCCGTGCAACCGCGAACGTATTGCGGCGCGACAGCAGGCCCACGATGAAGGCGCGTGGGTTCGCGAGGCCGCCATGGCGCACGCGGCCAGGCAACAGCGCAGCGTCCAGGCCGCATGATGTCGAACTCCGCGAGTGATGCGCGTGACGGCGCGTCGGCCAACGGTGGCGATGCCGATGGCGAGTGGTCGCTGTGGGAAGTGTTCACGCAGCCCGGCAAGGGCGCGCCGCATGAGCACGCAGGCAGCGTGCATGCTACCGACGCGGAGCACGCGCTGCAGAACGCGCGTGATGTCTACGCGCGTCGCGGCGAAGCGGTGAGCCTGTGGGTGGTGCCCGCTGAAGCGATCGTGGCGTCGGCTCCCTCTGATGCCGGCCCGTTCTTCGATCCAGGGAATGACAAGGCGTATCGTCACCCGCAGTTCTACAAGGTGCCGCGCGGCGTGCGCGTCTTCTGATGAGCGCGCACGACGAGGACAACGACAACGCCGTTGCAACCGTCGGCGGAGCAGCCAGTGCTGCCTCGCTGAACGTGGCCGGCACACGTGGCCCAAGCTTCGGCGAACCGATTGTCGAATACGTGATGCGGCTCGGAGACGATCGACTCCTTCTCGGTCACCGTCTGTCGGAATGGTGCGGTCACGGCCCCATTCTCGAAGAAGACATCGCCTTGGCCAACATCGCGCTCGATCTCGTGGGCCAGGCGAACATGTTTCTTGCGCTCGCGGGCGAACTTGAAGGGCGAGGCCGCGATGCCGACGCGCTCGCGTACTTTCGCGATGGCGTGCAGTATCGCAATGCGTTGCTTGTCGAACTGCCGCGCGGCGACTTCGGTTTCACGACGATGCGCCAGTTCCTCTTCGACGCGTACAGCGTATTGCAGCTCGACGCGCTCGCGTCGTGTGGGCACGAGCAGATCGCCGCCATTGCCGCCAAGTCACTCAAGGAAGTCAAGTATCACCTGCGCCACAGCAGCGAGTGGGTGATTCGGCTCGGCGACGGCACGGCCGACAGTCGTGGGCGCGTCCAGCACTCGCTGAATGCACTCTGGCGCTACACCGGTGAGCTCTTCGAGCACGATGCCATCGATGAGGCAGTTGCGGCGCACGGCATCACGCTCGACCATGCCGCGCTGTTCGCTCGTTGGGACAGCATGGTGCGTGATGTATTGCAGCGCGCCACGCTCGATGTGCCTCAGGACGAAGTCATGCTCAACGGCGGACGCCGCGGCCGGCATACGGAGCACATCGGCCACCTGCTGTCCGTGATGCAGAGCGTTGCTCGCGCGCATCCCGGCGCGACCTGGTAGCGACGGTGGCCCTCACTCGCGAAGCCGTCTACGAAACGCTCGGCGCCGTCATGGATCCCGAAGTGCCCGTGATCAGTGTCGTGGAACTCGGCATCATTCGAGAGGTCGCGGTAGATGCGCAGCACGTCACCGTCACCGTTACACCTACGTATTCCGGATGTCCGGCCATGCACGAGATCGAGGCGGACATTCGCACGGCGCTGCTTGCGGCAGGCGCTGAGCACGTAGACGTGATCACGGCGTTTTCTCCCGCGTGGACCACGGACTGGATCGGTCCCGAAGCGCGGGAGAAGCTGCGCGCGTACGGCATCGCTCCGCCGGGACGCGCGGAGCAGGGTGGCTTGATCACGCTAACCCGACGGCGCGCACCCGTGCCGTGCCCATTCTGCGGTTCGAGTGACACGCGTATGCAGAGCGAGTTCGGGTCGACGGCATGCAAGGCGATTCATGTGTGCAACAGCTGCCGTCAACCATTCGACGAGTTCAAGGCGTTCTGATCGCGCGTGCCACTGCTGTGTGTGTGCCGACTCGCACCTTCATCAGGCTGGCGGATACACATACGACGCGCCAACGCCGAGCGGGACATCGAGCGCCCAGAACCCGATCAGGAATCCCGTCCACAGCACGAGTAGCGTGATGGAAAACGGAAGCATGAGGGCGAGCAACGTCCCGATGCCGCTCGTCTTCACGTAGCGCTGACAGAAGACCACGATCAGCGGAAAGTACGGCATGAGTGGCGTCACGATGTTGGTCGAGGAATCGCCGACACGATAGGCCGCTTGCGTGAGGTCGGGCGAGATGCCGAGCTCCATGAGCATCGGTACCATCACCGCGCCGATGAGCGCCCACTTCGCAGAAGCTGACCCGATGAGCAGGTTCACGAAGCCCGACAGCAGAACGATGCCCACCAGCGTCACGCCCATGGGGAAGCCCATGATCTTGAGCCAGATCGCGCCCTTGATGGCCATGAGCGCGCCCAGGTTGCTCTGTGCAAATGCATAGATGAACTGCGCGGCGAAGAATGCCATGACGATGTAGTATCCCATGCCGCTCATCGACTTGGTCATGCCAGCCACGACATCGCGGTGCGTCTTCACGCTGCCGACGATGATTCCGTAGACCACGCCCGGTATCAGGAAGAACACGAAGATGATCGGAACGATCGACTGCATGAGCGGCGCAGCCGAGACGAGCAGCGGATTTCCGCCTGGTGGCACCGCGTCAACGGGTGCGCGCCACGGCGAGCCTTCCGGCATCGTGCTTGCCATCAGGAAAACAAGCGTGAGCAGCATGGAGATCGCGGCGAACAGTACGCCGCGCTTCTCCACCGCCGTCAGTTCGTCCATCGTCGAAAGTGTCGCGTCTGCGTCGACTGTGGTGTCGCGCAGCCGCGGCTCGATCACAAGATCCGTGAGCACCCAGCCAACGATAACGATCAGGATCGTGGATGCCGATGTGAAGAAGTAGTTGTTGAGCGGGTTGATCACGACCGATGGATCGGTGATGTTCGCGGCCACCTGTGTCAATCCGGCGAGCAATGGATCGAGGCTCGAAGGGACGAAGAATGTCGCGGAGAATCCGCCCGACACGCCCGCAAAAGCTGCGGCGATGCCGGCGAGCGGATGCCTCCCGGCGGCGTAGAAGATCACCGCGCCCAGCGGAATCACCAGCACGTAACCAGCGTCTACCGCCACATGACTGAGAATGCCGACGGCGACGAGCGCCGGTGTGAGCAGGAAGCGCGGCGTCACGGTCAGCGCCGCACGCAGCGAGGCGCTGATGAAGCCAGTGTACTCGGCGACGCCGAGACCCAGCATGGCCACCAGCACGACGCCTAACGGCGGAAACAAAACGAAAGTGCTCACCATCTTCGACATGAAGCTGGTGAGCGCTGCGCCATCGAGCTGGTTGATGACTTTGAGTGGTTCTCCGCTGCGCGGATCGAGCTCGACAAACGTGACGCCAGAAAGCGCCCATGATACGAGCCAGACAACCAGGGTGAGCAGCAGGAACAGGATGGCGGGATCGGGCAGCTTGTTACCGAGGCGCTCGACGACATCGAGCGCGCGGTAGAGGAGACTGCGCGAGGCCGGGGCGGGCAGGGGAGCATTGGAGGGAGTGTGCATGCACTAGCGTACGTCCCCCGCCACGCCCGGAGCAAGAGCGCGTTACACCACCTGCACCTTCCACGAACCGCGCCGAAACAATATCACGCTGATCACTGCGAGCACGGCGTAGGCCACCGGCACCGCTATGAAGACTCCGCGCTCTTCGAATCCGAGTCTTGAAGCAAGCAACCACGCCAGTGGTATCTGCACGATCCAGAAGCACAGAAAGTTGATCCACGTGGGAGTGCGCGTATCGCCGGCACCGTTGAACGATTGTTCGAACACCATGCCCAGCGCGTACACTGGGAAGCCAAGGCCGATCACACGCAGACCGTAAATCGCAACGCGCGCAACCTCGGGTGCTTGCGTGAACAGCCCAACGATGCCCGGTGCGAAGAGCAGGAAAACCGCACCAGTTGCACCAAGCACCAGCACGTTGAACTTGACGGCCGTCCATACTGATCGTTCCGCACGATCAGGCAGCTCTGCTCCCAGCGACTGACCGACCATGGTTGCAGCGGCAGCACCGATTCCGAACGCCGGCATGAGCGCGAACAGAATGACGCGAATCGCAATTGTGTAGCCGGCGAGTGCCGTGCTTCCGAAGCCTGAGACGAGCTTCACCAATCCGATCCAGCTCATGGAACTGAGTGCTACCTGCACCGTGCCCCAGCCGGACAGTTGCGCGATGTTCCACATCGTGCGCGCCTCGACGGCCAGGTGCTGCCGCCGCACCGACAGGTGTCCAGTGCCGCGTGTCAGCAGCACGAGCGCGAACAACAGTCCCACGCCGCGCCCGATGGTCGTGGCAATTGCCGCGCCCGTGAGGCCGAGCTCCGGCAGCGGTCCCCACCCGAAGATGAGCGCCGGATCGAGCACACAATTGATCCCGTTGCCCACAATGAGCACACGCATCGCGACCGCCGCGTCACCGGCGCCGCGAAAGACGGCGTTCACCAGGAAGAGCAGGAACGCCGTGGCACTGCCGCCTAGCGTCACGCGCGCATACATGGTGCCGATCGAGAGCACGGTGTCGTCCGCGCCCATCAGGGCCAGCAACTCCGGTGCCCAGATCGCCCCGGCAATGCACAGCACGGTCGACAACAGCACACCCAGCAACAAGACCTGCACCGCCGCGCGCGCCGCGGCATCACCATCCTTCTCGCCAATGCGGCGCGCCACGGTCGCGGACGCGCCGATGCTCAACCCGAACGCGATCGTGTAGATCACGATCATCAGCGACTCGGTGAGACCAACCGTGGCGACGGCTGCGGCGCCGAGCCGCGCCACGAAGAACACGTCAACGACGGCGAACACGCTTTCCATGGACATCTCGACCACCATGGGCAGCGCCAACAGGAAGATCGCGCGACCGATCGTGCCAGCCGTGTAGTCGTGCGACGTGCCGCGCAGCGCGTCGCGCACATCACGCCAGAAGCCCGCGCCTTCACGCGGCGTCAGTTCGGCGACTGCAGTTTCGGGAGAGGACTGCAAGGGATACCTCGAGGAGTCAGGATGTAAAACGCCCCGCCTGGTTCGAGTCGAAGCAGGAGGGGCGTGAATCCGCGAGGTGGGCGACCGTCCGGGTCGCGCCTACCGATGGCGCCCTGCTTCGATGCGCAACGTGCTGATCGCAGCGTCCACCATTCGGGGACGCTCAATCCGGGCAGGCCGGATGGCGAGGTCAGCAGTGCGAAGCAGGTAGTCCATGATGCAGAAGACCGATGAGGGAGAATCGAACGTCATTGATGCTAGCAAATACGAATCCGAGGTGCAATACCCGCCATGCGTCGTGAGCGTCACAAGTCAGGTGCGGAGCAGTTGCTCGATGGACGCCGAGATTTGATCGGCACTCGGCAGCACGGCATCGAGCAGCACCGGGTGGTACGGCATCGGGATGTCGCGCGGTGCGATGCGCTGCACCGGCGCGTCGAGATGCCAGAATCCTTCCTGTGCCACAGTGGCCGCAATCTCCGCACCAAAGCCCGCCGTGAGATTGTCTTCATGCACGATCATGCATCGTCCGGTTTTCTTCACCGACTCGAGCACGGCATCGCGATCCCACGGTGCAATAGTTCGCAGGTCGAGCAGCTCCACCGCCTCACCAAACTGCACACTTGCCTCAGCGCAGCGATGCACCATCGCGCCCCACGTGATGAGCGTAAGGTCGCTGCCCTCGCGCACCACCCGCGCGCGTCCAAGCGGCAGCACATAGTCGTCGCCCGGATACCGCGCACTGCCATCTCCCGTCATGAGCAGGGAACGATGCTCGAAAAAGATGGTGGGGTTGGGGCTCCGCATCGAGGCGCGCAACAACCCCACCGCGTCCGCCGCATTGGACGGCATCACCACCTGCCAGCCATACGCATGCGCGAAACGCACTTCATCGCTCAGGCTGTGCCAGGGGTCGCCGACATCCTTGCCAAATCCGCCAGGCATGCGCACCACCATCGGCGCTGCAAAGCGGTTCGCGGTACGCCAGCGCATCGTCCCCGTGTTGTTGAGCTGTTCGGTCGCAGGGTCGGCATACTTCCGGAACTGAATCTCGGCGACCGGCATCAGCCCGGCGATTGCCATGCCCGATGCGCGGCCGATGATGCCCTCTTCCGACAAGCTCGTATCGAACACACGCTCGGCGCCGAACTGCTTCTGCAGACCTTCGGTGACCAGGTGCACTCCACCCTTGCGACCGACGTCTTCACCAAAAACAAGCAGCTTCGGGTTCACCTCCAGCTCATGTCGAAGCGTACGACGGATCGCCTCGGCCACGCGCAGCAGTTCGCCCTCCGTCTCCGGTTGGTCGGTGCCGCCAAGCTGTGCGCGCTCTTCGCGCGACAGTCCACCCATGGCTTCGTTCGACTCGGCGCTGTCATCGGCATACACGAACTGCGCAATGCGCGTCGGATCGGGAAGAGCGCGTGCTCGCGCAGCCGCGAGTGCATCCTGCACATCACGCGTGACTTCATCTTCGAGCGCGCCCCATTCCTTCGCCGACATGAACGCAGGCACCAGATACTCTCGCAGCTTCGGCAGCGGATCGCGGGCCGTGTCCGCAGCGATGTCGTCGGCGGTGCGATAGCCCTTCTGGTTGTCAGGCCCCGAATGACTCGAGAGACGAGGCACGGTGAGTCGCACCAACGCCGGACCATGTCCACCGCGAACATGCGCGACGCCTTCGGCGAGCAGCGTCGCTGCCTCGTGCGGATCGGTGCCGTCGCCATCTCGAACGAACAGGTTTCCGAACGACGCGAGGTTGCGTGCGATGTTGGCGTCAGGTGTCTGCATGTCACCGGATACCGAAATTCCGAGATTGTTGTCTTCGATGTAGAACAGCATCGGAAGCTTGAGCGTCGTCGCAATCGTGAGCGCCGACCAGAACCCGCTCGTGGCAACGGACGCATCACCGCCGAGCGCCACAGAAATGGCGCCGTTCCACGCAGAGTTGCCGAGTACGTCGCGATAATATTGCGTGGACTGCGCCCATCCCACGGCGGGCGTGTACTGCGATCCCACATCTCCCGACATGGGCAGCACCACCGGCCCGTCGCGATTGGGCAAGTTGCAGACCACGCCGATGTCGCGACCATCGCTGAACCCGCCCGCGCGGCCGAGCGGGCTGGCGAAGGCGTCGTCCGGCGGCAAACCAAGCGCCAGCAGGAAGGGGCGTGAGCGGTAGTAGGCACCGGCGGCGTCATGCCGATGATTCACCAGCGATCCCAGTATCACCTGTGCCATGTCGTGCCCGCGCGCCGAGAACTGGTAGAGCACGACGTGGTCCTTGGGCACTTTCGCGCGATCCCGGTTCGTGGCTTCCTCGACGTCATCGAGCTGACGCGAGGTCAGCGTGTGCCGCGCGATGGCGCGCCAATCGATGCCGTCGATCGGAGTGCGAGCAGCGGGCGCGGTGGTGCGGGAGGGACGTCGCGTGCGAAGTGTATCGGCCATGGGCAGCGGTTCAATGGACGGCGGCGTGGAGCAGCACCGCGCGGTCGGACAGTGAAGGAGGCGTGGCGCCGTGGCACCTCGTATCTTGATAAGATGACCTACCAGTTCATCATCGCGGGAGTGGCGGACGGCGTCCTGTCCATCACGCTGAACCGTCCGGACGTGCTCAACAGCTTCACCCGGGCAATGGCGCGCGAAGTGCAGTCTGCGCTGCAGATGGCCGCTGACACCCCGGAAATCCGGGCCGTGCTGCTCAGCGGGTCCGGTCGCGGCTTCTGCGCCGGACAGGACCTGTCCGAGGTACTGCCCGAGGGGGACGGCCCGATGCCGGATATCAGCGGCATCGTGCGCGACTCGTACAATCCCATCATCAGGGCCATTCGCGCGCTCGAGAAGCCCGTGATTTGCGCCGTCAACGGCGTCGCAGCGGGCGCCGGCGCCAATCTCGCCTTTGCCTGCGATCTTACAATCGCCGCCGAAGAGGCGGTGTTCGTGGAGAGCTTCGCCAAACTCGGCCTGATTCCTGACACGAGCGGCACATTCTTCGTGCCGCGCCTGGTGGGCATGCAGCGCGCGACGGGCATGTTCTTTCTTGGCGAGAAGATGTCGGCGACCAAGGCGAAGGAATGGGGCCTCATCTGGGACGTCGTGCCACTCGCGGAGCTGGCGAATCACACCCGCGGGCTCGCCGTGTCGCTCGCCACGCAGGCCACGCGCGGCTTCGGTCTGACCAAGCGTGCCCTCAACGCGTCGTTTGCCAATTCGCTGGACTCGCAGCTCGAAGTCGAAGCCGAGTGCATGCAGCTGGCCGGCCGCACCGACGATTACGCCGAAGGTGTGCGCTCGTTTCTCGAGAAGCGCAAGCCGAGCTACACGGGATCATGAGCGGCGCGTTGGGAGCGGAAACACGCATTGGTGTGGTGGGTGCTGGCGCCATGGGCGCGGGTATCGCGCAAGTGGCCGCGAGCGCCGGTCACCAGGTGCTGCTGGCTGACGCACTTCCGGCGTCGATCACGCGCGCGCGCGCTGCACATGCCAAGGCCATGGCGCGCGACGTGGAGAAGGGGCGTCGTTCACGCGCTGAGGCCGATGATGTTCTGTCGCGCATTGCTTACGTGGAGGGCGCCGATCGCACTCACCTCGCCGCATTCGAGGATTGCGGTTTCGTGATCGAAGCGGTCGTCGAGGACCTCGCCGTCAAGCGCGCGCTGTTTGCGACCCTCGAGGCGATCATCAAGGCCGACGCAGTGCTTGCAACGAATACGTCATCGCTCTCGATTGCTGCGCTGGCGGGAGCGTGCGAACAATCGGAACGCGTGATCGGTGTGCACTTTTTCAATCCGGCACCCATCATGCCGCTGGTGGAGATCGTGCCCGCGCTCACTACGCGCAGCGCACTGGTCGCCGACGTGCAGGCACTCGTTGATACCTGGGGCAAGACGACTGTGCGCGCCGCTGACACGCCCGGATTCATCGTGAACCGCATTGCGCGACCGTTCTACGGCGAATCGCTGCGTCTGCACGAGGAAGGTGTGGCCGACTGCGCAACGATCGACTGGGCCATGAAGGAGCTCGGCGGATTCCGCATGGGACCGTTCGAACTGATGGACTTCATCGGCAACGATGTGAACTATTCCGTCACCTGTTCCGTCTTCGAGGCGATGTCCTATGATCCGCGTTACAGGCCGGCGTTGCAGCAGCGACGATTGGTGGAAGCGGGCTGGCTTGGCCGCAAGGCGGGGCGTGGCTACTACGATTATCGTGACGGTGCAGCGACGCCTTCCCTGACAAAAGATGCGGCACTCGGCAACGCCATCGTCGACCGCGTCCTTGCGATGCTGATCAATGAAGCCGTCGATGCCGTTCACCTGCGAATCGCGTCACCCACCGACATCGAGCTCGCGATGACGCGCGGCGTGAACTACCCGCGTGGATTGCTCGAGTGGGGCGATGCCATTGGTGCTTCACAGGTGCTCGCAGCACTCGACGCATTGCACGCAGACTACGGCGAAGATCGCTATCGGCCGAGTGTGCGCCTTCGCCGCCTCGTGAAGCAGGGTGCGAGCCTGCTGACGCCGGTTTGAGCGGCGCGACGGCGATCATGTCGCAGGCCGTACCACTCAGCGTGATCCACCAACATTCTGGGACCCCGAAGCAATGAGCAGTTCAAGAACCGAAGCATTCCTGATTGACGGCATCCGCACTCCGATCGGCAACATCGGCGGGGCACTGAGCGCCGTGCGCGCGGATGATCTTGCCGCGCACGCGATCCGCGCGTTGCTCGCGCGACATGCTGATCTCGATCACGCGGCGATCGCCGACGTGATCCTTGGCTGCGCGAATCAGGCCGGTGAGGACAACCGCAATGTGGCGCGCATGGCGTCCCTGTTGTCGGGATTGCCGGTGAGCGTGCCTGGCGAAACGGTGAACCGTCTTTGCGCATCGGGCTTGAGTGCAATAGCCGGCGCGGCGCGCGCCATCCGCAGCAATGAGGGCGATCTGTACATCGCCGGCGGTGTCGAGAGCATGACCCGCGCGCCGTTTGTGATGTCCAAGGCGAGCACACCGTTCGGACGCGATGTGCAGCTCTTCGACACAAGCCTCGGCTGGCGCTTCGTCAATCCGCTCATGAAGTCGATGTACGGCACTGATGCGATGGGCGAAACCGCCGAGCATGTGGCAACGCAGTTCGGAGTCTCCCGTGCCGATCAGGACGCCTTTGCTGTTCGCTCGCAGGAGAAGGCTGCTTCGGCGCGGGAATCGGGCCGCCTTGCGCGAGAGATTGTGCCGGTGGAGATCACGCCGAGAAAGGGGCCGGTCGTGACCGTGTCCGACGACGAGTTCCTGCGACCGGACACCTCTATGGAGACCCTTGCCCGATTGCGTCCCGCCTTTCGCACCGATGGCCAAGGCTCGGTCACGGCCGGCAACTCGTCAGGGCTCAACGATGGCGCCGCTGCGCTGCTGGTCGCGTCATCCGATGCTGCCAAGCGAGCCGGACTCACTCCGCGTGCGCGCATTGTCGCTGCTGCTGCGGCGGGCGTGGAGCCGCGCATCATGGGAATCGGTCCCGTGCCTGCCACCCGACTCGTGCTCGAGCGCGCCGGACTCACGCTGGAGCAGATGGATGTCATCGAACTCAACGAGGCCTTCGCTGCGCAGTCGCTGGCGTGCGTTCGCGAACTCGGACTGAACGACGACGATCCGCGCGTGAATCCAAACGGCGGCGCCATCGCGCTCGGCCACCCGCTCGGCATGAGCGGGGCGCGTCTTGCGCTCACGGCCATGCATGAACTGCATGAGCGCAACGCCCGCTACGCCCTCTGCACCATGTGCATCGGCGTGGGGCAGGGCTACGCCATGATCATCGAACGGGTGTAGCGGGTGATCTACGCCTTCGATGATTTCATCCCCGTCGTGCATGAGACCGCGTTCGTGCATCCGAATGCTGCTGTCACGGGCAATGTGATCATCGGCCGCGATGTGTACGTGGGACCGGGCGCGGCGATTCGCGGCGACTGGGGCGGCATCGTGATCGAGGATGGCTGCAATGTGCAGGAGAATTGCACAATTCACATGTTCCCCGGTGTGACGGTGGTACTTGAAGCCGGCGCGCACATCGGACATGGCGCCGTGGTACACGGTGCGCGCATCGGCGCCAATGCGCTGGTGGGCATGAACGCGGTCATTATGGACAACGCCGTCATCGGCGCCGGCTGCATCGTGGGCGCGCTCTGCTTCGTGCCCGCAGACATGCACGTGCCCGGGCGCAAGGTGATCGTCGGCAATCCGGCGCGCATCGTGAAGGACGTCAGCGACGAGATGCTGGCGTGGAAATCCGAAGGGACCGCGCTGTACCAGCAGTTGCCCGCCGCCATGCGGGAAAGCTGGCGTGCTGTCGAGCCGCTGCGGGAGCTGCCTGCTGATCGACCGACACAGGCGAACGTGCTCAAGACCTGGAACCAGACACGAACCGGAACGAACCGATGAAGCTTGGCAACTACGCGCTCGGACAGTGGGTCGAAGGCACCGGCAAGACGGCCGACCTCATTCATGCCGTCACCGGTGAGAAGATCGGCGAAGCGTCGAGCGGCGGACTCGATTTCGCGGCCATGACCGACTACGCGCGCCGCATCGGCGGGCCGGCCATGCGACGCCTCACGTTCCACGAGCGCGCGGCTTTGCTCAAGTCACTCGCGCAGTATCTCATGGATCGCAAGGAACAGTTCTATGCGTTGTCCACGGCGACCGGCGCGACGCGCTCCGATTCGTGGGTGGATATCGAAGGCGGCATCGGCACGCTGTTCGCCTACTCGAGTCGCGGACGGCGCGAGTTTCCGAACGAGACGTTTCATGTCGAAGGGCCCGTGGAGCCGCTGTCGAAGGGCGGATCGTTCGTGGGACGACACATCTGCGTGCCGCTCGAAGGCGTCGCAATCCACATCAATGCGTTCAACTTCCCGGTGTGGGGCATGCTCGAAAAGATGGCGCCCACGCTGCTCGCAGGTGTGCCGTGCATTGTAAAGCCAGCCACATCCACGAGCTACCTCACGGAGCTCGTCTTCCGAAGCATGGTGGAGTCGAACATCCTGCCCGCCGGCGCGATCCAGCTCGTGTGCGGAAGCGCGGGAGACTTGCTCGATCACGTCACCGAGCAGGATGCGGTGGCGTTCACCGGATCGGCAGCCACCGGCCAGATGCTCAAGGCCGGTGAAGCGGTGATGCGGCATTCAGTGCGCTTCAACATGGAAGCGGACTCGCTCAACTGTACGATTCTCGGTCCGGACGCTTCGCCCGGCACCGAGGAGTTCGACCTGTTCATCAAGGAAGTCGCGCGTGAGATGACCACCAAGGCCGGCCAGAAGTGCACGGCAATTCGCCGCACGATCGTGCCTGCGGGTATGGAGGAAGCTGTCGTCAACGCATTGTCCGCACGACTCGCAAAGACAGTGATTGGTGATCCGGCGGTGGAGGGAGTTCGCATGGGACCGCTGGCGACGCGCGGCCAGGTGCGCGATGTGGGTGCCGCAGCGGAACGCATTCGCGCCGCTTCGGAACTCGTGTACGGCGGTGGCGACTTCGAAATCGTCGGCGCGGACCGCGAGCGCGGTGCATTCTTTGGTCCGCAGCTCATGGTGTGCAACGAACCATTCGCGCACAGCGAACCGCACGACATCGAGGCGTTCGGTCCCGTCAATACGATCATGGCCTATGACACACTCGACGACGCGATCGCCCTCGCGCGCCGAGGCCGCGGGTCATTGTGCGGTTCGCTGATCACGCGCGATCCAAGAGTTGCGCGCGAGGTCGTCCTGGGCGTTGCGCCGTATCATGGTCGTCTGCTGGTGCTCGACCGCACGAGCGCGAAGGAAAGCACCGGCCACGGCTCGCCGCTGCCCAACCTTGTGCATGGCGGTCCGGGACGCGCGGGCGGCGGTGAGGAAATGGGCGGTGCACGCGGCGTATTGCACTACATGCAGCGCGCGGCAGTGCAGGGCAGTCCAAGCATGCTCACGGCGATCACGCGCGAATGGTCACCGGGCGCGGAAGAGAAGTCGGACGCGGTGCATCCGTTTCGCAAGACCTTCGACGAACTGGAGATCGGCGATACGCTCGTCACTGGCACGCGCACGATCACACTTGACGACGTCGTCAGCTTCGCCGAGCTGAGCGGCGACAAGTTCTACGCGCACATGAATGATGACGATGCGCGGTCGAACGGTGTGTTCACCGGACGCGTCGCCCACGGATACTTCGTCGTGTCGGCCGCGGCAGGCCTTTTCGTGGATCCGGAGCTCGGACCGGTGCTCGCCAACTACGGTCTCGAGAACCTGCGCTTCACGAAGCCCGTGTATCCGGGCGACACCATCCATGTGCGCCTCACCGTCAAGCAGAAGACGGCGAAGCAGCCGCGCGAAGGCGAGATTCCGCAGGGCGTGGTCGAGTGGGACGTGGAGGTGCGCAACCAGGACGAGGAGCCGGTGGCCGTGTACTCCATCCTGACCCTCGTACGCCGAACGTAGCGCAGCCTCCAGAGGATGTCACGTCAGGCGCCCTGTCATTCACTCCGCATCGCCACCGACGGATCGACCTGCGTTGCACGCCGTGCCGGAATGAAGCAAGCGGTTATGCCTGCAAGTGCGAGCAGCGCGGCCACGCTGCCGAACACGGCCGCGTCGAGTGGCTCGACGTCGAACAACACGACCGTCATCACGCGCGAGATCGATGCCGCGAGCGCGAGACCGATGGCGAGCCCCAGACCGAGTTGCCACGCGCCCTGACGCATCACCAGCGTAACCACGTTGCGCGCGCTGGCACCAAGTGCCATGCGCACACCCATCTCGCGCGAACGGCGGCTCACGGAGAACGACATCACCGCATACAACCCGATGCTGGCAAGAAAGAGCGCCACCAGACCGAACATCATGAACATCGTTCCGAAGATTCGTACGAACCAGAGCGGTTCCGCTACCGCGTCGGTCAGCGTCATTGGCCAATAGATCGGCAGGTCAGGCTGCATGGATGCCACGACATCGCGCACCTGCGACGTGAGTTCGAGTGGTGGCAACGAAGTCCGCGCCGCGATGTACGCGAACGCCGCGTGCGACTGTGCAAACGGTTGAAAAACAACCGGGGGCATCGGTTCCTGCGGATCGCCGGCGAAGACATTGGGCACGACGCCGACGATGGTCAACCAATCAGCGGTTGTCTGCGTCGTGCCGAAGCGTACACGTCGTCCGATGGCATCACCACCGCCGAGATGCTGCTCGACGAATCGCGAGTTCACAATGGCCACAGGCAAGCCGCCCAGGCGGTCACCTTCCGTAAACAAACGGCCGGACTGCAGCGGAATCTCGAGCGTATTGAAGAACGTCGGCGAAACGGACAGCGAACGTGTGATCGGAAAATCCTGGTCGCGTTCATGCGTCGCGCCATCGAGGGCGAACGGTGTGCGGCCGAGTCCCTGCTGCGCGCCAGGCAGCCCCGCACTCACCGAAGCGCTGATGATGCCGGGCAACGCCGCGATGCGGTCGTCGAGCTGTTCGAAAAACTGCCGCTGGGTTGTCGTGTCGGTGTAGGCCGAGGGAAAGCCAACCCGCGCCGTGAACACGTTCGCCATTGCGAATCCGGTGTCCATGGTGCGCGTCTTGGTCACGCTCTTGACCATGAGTCCGGCCGCCACGAGCAATCCGCACGACAGCGCGATCTCGAAAACGACCAGGCTCTTGCTGATGCGGCCCAGTTTGAGACTCGATGCGCCGCGTGATTCGTCCTTGAGAACATCGGCGACATCGGAGCGCGATGCCTGGAGTGCGGGGATGAGGCCGGACAGCATGGTGGCCAGGATCGCGACGCCGGCAGAGAACAGAAGCACGGGCGGATGCAGCGCAATATCGATGAAGAATGGCGGCTGCGTGTCAACGATGGCGCGGTTGAATAGATGTATCGCCGCGTAGGCAAGCACGAGGCCGAGCAGCGTGCCGAGCGAAGCGAGCACCAGTGATTCGCTCAGGAAGATGCGCACGATCTGCCAGCGTGTCGCGCCGAGCGCGGTGCGCACGCCGACTTCCTTGCTGCGATGCGCCGCCCGATCGAGCAGCAGGTTGGCGACATTGGTGCACGCGATAAGCAGCACGAAGAACACGGCTCCGAGCATCGTGTACAGCAACTGACGGGGTTCATCGCCCATCTGCCGATCCACGAACGACATCGCGCGCATGGTGAAGCCCGCGTTGGCTTCGGGGTAGTCTGCCGCAAATCGCTGCGACGCGGCCGCAAGCTCGGCGTTCGCCTGTTCGACGGTCACGTCCGGAGCGAGCTTGCCAAGCACTGACACGTACTGACTTTCGCCGCGCTTCCCGCCGAGCGGGTCAGTCTGCAGCGGCAGCCACAGATCGTCGCCGGCTGGAAAGAGAAATCCTTCCGGCATCACGCCGATCACTTCGTACGGCACACCGTTCACTCGAAGCGTTGTGCCGAGCACGTTCGCAGCGCCGCCGAGATATCGCGTCCACATGGCGTGGCCGAGCACCGCGACGTTGGGTCCGCCGGGCGCATCTTCACCATTGCGGAAGACTCGCCCCATGAGCGGCTGCACGCCGGTCATCCCGAACAACGAGGCGCTAACCCACGACCCGCGGAATCGCTCGGCGCGATCGCGTCCGCTGACGTTCATCGTGCCGCCAGTGAACGCGCCAAACGACGCAAAACTCTTCTGCTGCTCCTGAAGGTCGGCGTAGTCCTGAATCGGCAGGTCCTGGCGCTGGATGTCGCGCTCAGGGTTGGCGCGAACGAGCGCGACGATACGGTCACCGTCGTCGTATGGCAGCCCCTTCATGAGCGCGCCATACACGATGCTGTACATCATCGTGGTGAGGCCGATGCCGAGTGTCAGCGCGATGACGGCAACGGCGGAGAGTCCGGGAGACTTGGCGAGCGTGCGTGCGCTCAGCTTCAGATCGCGTAGCAAGACCGACATGCGGGCACCGGCGGGGAGGGGAGCGGAATGAGGTGTTGGGTAAGCCTACGAACGGTCGGCCGGTGACGTTTCATCTGGTCGGATGGTTGACTCCGAGTCGGATCGTCACCTACTCCTTTCGACGACATGAATCACCATCAGGTGGGACGAGTTTGGCTGGCCGGCGAAGCCCGAGATGCTACCGCCCGTCAACTTTCAGGGCGGTGCTCAGACTTTGCTGTCGGTTGGGACACCGCGTGGATTCCCGTGCACCGCGCTGATCCGCCCGTCGCGGAGTTCTGAGATGTGGTGGACCTGTCACGCGGCGTGCGCTTGAAGACGCTGTCGCTACCGCTGGATCAGAAGCTGATCGCGGTCACCACGACCGGAGCCTACGTCGCAGCGCGCGACGACGATGACCTGCTCCGGATCCTGCTGTATCGAGCGCGATAGCAGCGCGAACTCTCGCTGAAGGGTAGGTCTCTCGTTTCACCTGCGAGGAACTGCGACGGGCAAACAGCGAGAATATCTTTGGAGTGGCTTTGCACGTTGGCGGTCGGCCGACGCCGACGTGAGCACTCACACACTCGAGCAAACGACCATTGGCCCAGAGCTCGCCAAAGTCAACGACATCACACTCTTCCCCTGGCATCGCGCGACGTCGCGCAGGACGCGGCTTTTCGTACCGCACATCGCGCGGTCGCGTTGTACGCGACGACGCAACGATTGCGCGCATTCGCGCTCTCGCCATTCCACCGGCATGGTCAGACGTGTGGATATGCCCGGACGCGATCGGCCACGTGCAGGCCACGGGACGCGATGCGCGTGGGCGCAAGCAGTACCGCTACCATGCAGAGTGGCGAAAGAAGCGTGAGCGAGCCAAGTACTCGCGACTGACAAAGTTCGCGCGTGTGCTTCCGAAGATCCGTCGACGTGTGCGCGCAGATTTACGCCGTCCCGGATTGCCGCGCGAGAAAGTGCTCGCGCTCGTGGTGAGACTCATGGAGACCACGTACATACGCATCGGCAACACCGAATACGCGCGCACCAACGGTTCGTACGGCCTGACGACGATGCGCGACCGTCACCTGCAGAGCGAGGGAGCCAGCGTCCGACTCGAGTTTCGCGGCAAGAGCGGCAAGCCGCACTCGGTAGCGGTGGAGGACGCGCAACTTGCCCGTTTGATGAAGAAGTGCCGCGATGTGCCGGCTACCAACTTTTTCAGTACGTGGACGACAGCGGAAAGCCGCAGCGCGTGGACTCAGCGGATGTGAACGAATATCTGCGACGCATCACCGGTGACGATTTCACTGCCAAGGACTTTCGTACATGGGGCGCGACACTGCTGGCGGCGGCCCGGGTGGGGGACGTTCAGGAGAGTGCTCGCGCTGCGAAGAAGGCCGAGGTCGCAGCGGTCAGGCACGTGGCGAGTTCACTCGGCAACACGGCCGCAGTGTGCCGACAGAGCTATGTGCATCCGTCTGTGCTCGACGCAATGCTTGATGCGAGCGCGCACCGGAGGTGGCGGGTGGCGGTGGCGAGGCCCGCACGAGTGTCGGGGCTGCGGCGGGACGAGCGGCGACTGCTGGCGTACCTCGAGCGAGGCGTCGAGAGATAGAGACGACGACTCAGTGCTTCCGCCTCTCCAGCAGCACGTCGTACCGCGACAACGCGTCGTATACGACGAAGTCGAAGGCCTCGATGGACCGCTCCGCGCAGCACCCAGCTTGCACACCGCAGACCGTTCACCGTCACCGTTAGCGGTTTGCCGACGCCTGGGTGAGCACCGATCCCTCACCACGATCCACCGTAAACCGTCAACGGAATGCGCTCGCCCGGACTCGAACCGGGACAGGTTGCCCTACAAGCTCCTAAGGCTTGCGCGTCTACCAATTTCGCCACGAGCGCCCACTGGTCAACAAACTACAACGGGCCCGCTCCACCTGGAAACGGGCCCGTCGCAACACGCTACATTGCACTGCCGAATTACGCATCCGCAGCACGCATCTGCAGCGAGCCTATTCGTTCGGCACCTGCAGCGTCACGGACGATGTCGCCTCGCCATTCGCGTAGATGCTCAGCACGCGGAGCGCCACGTAGTCTCCCGGCTTGAGCGCATCCACCACTTCCTTGAGCTGCGCTACCGACGTCACCGGACGACGCTCACCCGGGTAGGTGATCTCGAGGATTACATCACGGCCGGCCACAAGCTTGCCGAATGCCGCGCCTTCCGGCGCTACAGCCGTCACGCGCAAACCACCCTTAACCGTCGAACTCATCTGACCCAGCTGCTCGGCCGTGAGTGACTCCACGGTGATGCCTAGCTTCGTGGCCGGAATGCGCGACGGTGACGCCGGCGACGACGATGGACGAGGAGTTGTTGTACTCGACGCGACTTCGAGCGGCAGCGACTCGGCCGAACCCAACGTCACGTCGAACGTCAGCTTCTTGCCAAAGCGGCGAACCTCCACCGGGATCTTCGCGCCTACGTCGTTGCTGCGCACCGTGCGCTGCAGTGCGCTCACCCGATCGACTTCGCGGCCCGCCACCGTGACCACGATGTCACCCGGCTCGATTCCCGCCTTCGCCGCCGGCCCGCCCGGCGTGATTGTCTGCACCTTGACGCCGGTGATGCGCGAGAGACCGTTCAGACCCGCATCGTCCGCATCGACTTCCTGCACCGAGATGCCGATCACGGGATAGCTGACCTTTCCGTCTTCGATCAGATCCTCCATCACCGCCCGCGCTAGCGAAATCGGAATCGCGAATCCATAGCCGGAGTAGAAGCCCGTCTGGCTGGCGATCGCAGAGTTCACGCCGATCACCTCGCCGCGCAGGTTGATGAGCGGCCCGCCCGAGTTGCCCGGGTTGATGGCGGCATCGGTCTGCAGGAAGTCGTTGATCGAGAGCCCGCCCGCGTTGGGCAGGCGAACTTCCGCGCCACGGTTCTTTGACGAGATGATGCCCGCCGTCACCGTGAAGTCGAGGCCGAGCGGATTGCCGACTGCCACCACCCAATCACCGATGCGGGAGTCTTCGTCGTTGCCGAGTGCAATCGTGGGAAACCCGCTGCCCTCGATCTTGATCACCGCGATATCGGTGGTGGAGTCGGTTCCGATGATGCGCGCACGGTAACTGCGACGGTCTGAAAGACGCACCTCGAGCACGCTCGCGCCGGCCACCACATGATTGTTGGTGAGGATGTAACCGTCCGGGCTCACGATAAAACCCGATCCATCGCCCGTCTGCTCTCGAGGCTGCTGGCGCTCGAACTGCTCCAGAAAGTCTTCCATGCCGGGAGGCACGGTGCGGTTGCGTGCACGCGGCTGAGCGGTGCGCGTGGATCGAATGGAGACGACGGCCGGCGTGACGCGATCGGCGACGTCAGCAATCGAGCCGGTGCCCTCTGGAACACCGCTTGGCGCGAGCATCGCCGGCGCGGCCGAGTTGCCAACCTGCGCCCATCCAAACCGGGTCAGATCGAGTCCCGAGGCGAAGACGACGCCGCCGACAAAGGCCGCGGTCACGGCGACGGAGAGTCGCACACGACGTGAAGTGCTGGATGCTGCCATGGTATTCGTCCTGTTGCTGCGAGAAGTTGATACGACTGATGCAAACTGATGCGACGACGGCTTCCAAGGTAAGACACCGAAACGCCCACGGCTGTTTCCAGCCGTGGGCGATCGGGTCTGCTGCACCTGCCTACTTCTTGTCGTCGACGATTTCGTAGTCGGCCTCGGCGACTTCTTCCTTCGCCTCGGCAGTCGGCGCCCCGTCGGCCTGCGTTTCGGTAGCATTCGCGCTGCTCGAATCCGCCGCCTGCTGCTGGTAGAACGCCTGACCGGCCTCGGAATATGCCCGACTGAGCTCTTCCTGCGCCGTACGGATCGCTGCCACATCGTCGCCGCGGAGCGCCTTGCGGGCATTCTCGATCGCGGTGTCAATGCGCGTCTTGAGTTCGGCGGGCACCTTGTCGCCCCACTCCTTGACGTTCTTCTCGACTTCATAGGTCTGGGAATCGAGACGGTTGCGGAGGTCGATCTCCTCGCGACGCGCCTTGTCTTCCGTCGCGTTCTTCTCGGCGTCCTTGACCATCTTGTCGATTTCCGAGTCGGACAAACCGCTCGACGATTCGATGCGGATCTTCTGCTCCTTCGCCGTGGCCTTGTCCTTCGCCGTCACGTGCAAAATGCCGTTGGCGTCGATATCGAACGTCACCTCGACCTGCGGCAGACCACGCGGAGCGGGCGGAATGCCCGTGAGCTGGAACTTGCCGATCGTGCGATTGTATGTCGCGAGCTCACGCTCACCCTGCAGCACATGAATCTCGACCGTCGTCTGGTTGTCATCGGCCGTGGAGAACGTCTCGGCCTTCTTGGTCGGGATCGTCGTGTTGCGGGGAATCAGCACCGTCATGACGCCACCGAGCGTTTCAATGCCAAGTGACAACGGCGTCACGTCGAGCAGCAGCACGTCCTTCTGCTCACCGGTCAGCACCGCGCCCTGAATCGCCGCGCCAACGGCCACGACTTCGTCAGGATTCACGCCCTTGTTCGGTTCCTTGCCGAAAAAGTCCTTGACCACCTGCTGGATCTTCGGGATGCGCGTGGATCCGCCCACGAGGATGACCTCGTCGACTTCATTCGGCTGCAGTCCGGCATCCTTGAGCGCGAGCTTCATCGGCTCGAGCGTGCGCTGGATCAGGTCGTCCACGAGCTGCTCGAACTTGGCGCGTGTGAGCGAATAGTTCAGATGCTTGGGTCCCGACTGGTCCGCCGTGATGAACGGCAGGTTGATGTCGGTGCTCATCGTGCTCGAGAGTTCCATCTTGGCCTTTTCCGCGGCTTCCTTCAGACGCTGAATGGCCATGGGATCCTTCGACAGGTCGATGGCCTGGTCCTTCTTGAACTCCGCCACGAGCCAGTCCATGACGCGCTCGTCGAAGTCGTCACCGCCAAGGTGCGTATCGCCGTTGGTGGACTTCACTTCGAACTGGCGCGTTCCGTCGACGTCGTACAGCTCGAGGACGGAGATGTCGTAGGTGCCGCCACCCAAGTCGAACACGGCGATCTTCTCGTCCTTCGTTTTGGCCTTGTCGAGACCATAGGCGAGGGCTGCGGCCGTCGGCTCGTTGATGATGCGCAGCACGTCGAGACCGGCGATCTTGCCGGCGTCCTTGGTCGCCTGTCGCTGCGAGTCGTTGAAGTACGCCGGCACCGTGATAACGGCCTTGGTGACGCTGTGTCCGAGATAGTCCTCTGCGGTCTGCTTCATCTTCTGCAGAATCATCGCGGAGATTTCAGGGGGCGTGTAGGTCTTACCCTGGACCTCCACCGCCGCGACGTCGTTCGGTCCGGCCTTGAGCGTGTAGGGCACGCGCTTCTTGTCACCGGACGCTTCGGACATGTTGCGGCCCATGAAGCGCTTGATCGAAAAGATCGTATTGGTCGGATTTGTGACGGCCTGACGCTTGGCGATCTGACCAACGAGGCGCTCGCCGTCCTTGGTAAAGCCAACGACGGACGGCGTGGTCCGGCCCCCTTCTGCGTTCGGAATCACAACCGGGTCGCCGCCCTCGAGCACCGACACGACCGAGTTGGTAGTGCCCAGGTCGATACCGATCACCTTATCTGCCATCGTTGCCTCTTTGCGAAAACGGTGAGGGGCGCGCCGTGGTGGCGCTGCCGCTTACCGGTGAAAGAGGCAAGGAGTGCGCCGTCTCAGGTCGGTCGCTATGGCAGGGCGGGGTGCCATAATGGCGACGTCCGCGTCGGGTGGCAGTCCCGAGAAAAGCAGACCGCGGAGGCGCGGAGCCCGCAGAGGGAACCGCAGAGGGAACCGCCGCAAAGCGACAGGAACTCGTGCTCGACCAATCGACATGAAGGATGAACTGCAACAGAACCCACCAAAAATCCTTTGCAGTTCCTCCGCGACCCCTGTGCCTCTGTGGTAAAGCAGTTCCCCCGCGCCCTCTCGCCGGGCAAGGCGTTCCCCGCGCCCTCCTCAGCCCGGGCTGGCGTCAGCTCCCTCGCGCTCCCGATCCGTCGCCCGGTGCTTGATCGACCGCCCCTCCACGAGATACACCACGTCCTCGGAGATATTCGTCGCCAGGTCGGCAATGCGCTCCAGGTTGCCCGACACCAGCAGCAAGTCCATGCCCGCACCAATCCTCCGCGGATCCTCCATCATGTGCGTAAGCAGAATCCGGAAGTTGTTCCCGTGCAACTCATCCACTCGGTCGTCACGCTTGAGCACCGTGCGCGCCATCACCGCATCGGCGCGTATGAACGCGTCGAGTGACACGGAGAGCATATCCGTGGAAATGCGCGCCATCTCCTCGATCTCGGGCAGTACCGGGAAGTGCGCGCCCTGCACCATGTAGATCACCGTTTCGGCGATGTTCACGGCGTGATCGCCCACGCGTTCGAGGTCGTTGGCGATCTTCATGGCAATCGTGATCAGGCGCAGGTCGCGCGCCATGGGCTGCTGCAGCGCAAGCAGATTGACGGCGAGATCGTCGATTTCCATTTCGGCCGCGTCGATGCCGCCGTCCTGATCGATGACTTCATACGCGGTATCGCGATTGCGGGTCGTGAGCGCCTCGACGGCCGTCTTTACCGCCGTCTCGGCCAGCCCCGCCATCCGGATGAGCGACGTATTCAGCTTGTCTAGATCGTCCTGAAAATGGCGGTGACTCACCCGAATCTCCCCGTGATGTACGCTTCGGTGCGCTCTTCACGCGGGTTCGTGAAGAGCTCGTTGGTCGGACCATACTCGATCACTTCACCCATGTACAGGAACGCGGTATGGTCGGACACACGCGCGGCCTGCTGCATGCTGTGCGTGACGATTACCACCGTGTAATCCTGCTTGAGTTCGTAGATCAGGTCTTCAATTTTCTGCGTGGCTATCGGGTCCAGTGCCGAAGCGGGTTCGTCCATCAGCAGCACTTCCGGTTCGACGGCGAGTGCACGCGCGATGCAGAGGCGCTGCTGTTGTCCGCCGGAGAGCGCGAGCGCGCTCGACTCGAGGCGGTCCTTGACCTCGTCCCACAGTGCGGCTTGCCTTAGCGAGCGTTCCACCAGCTCGTTGAAGTCGCCGGTGTACCCGTTGATCTTCGGTCCGAATACGACGTTGTCGTAGATGGACTTCGGAAACGGATTGGGCTTCTGGAATACCATACCGATGCGACGACGCACGTCCACCGCGTCCACGCCGGGGCCATAGAGATTCCGCCCCTGGAACAGTGCTTCGCCCTCGATTCTTGCGCCTGGAATCAGGTCGTTCATGCGGTTGAAGCAGCGCAACAGCGTGCTCTTGCCGCAACCGGAGGGTCCGATGAACGCGACGACCTTCCGGTCGGGAATGCTCAACGAGACATAACTGAGCGCCCGTGTGTCGCCATACAGGACCGACAGCTGCCGCGCCTCGAGTTCAACGGCGCCGGCAGGATTGCGAATGGCATCACTCATGAAGTCAGTTCCGCCGCGAGTATTTGTTGCGAAGCCAGATGGCGACGGCACTCATGCTGAGCAGCAGCACGAGCAGAACGAGACTGGCGGCGGCAGCAACTTCATGAAAGGCGGTTTGCGGTCGTGAGACCCAGTTGAAGATCTGGAATGGAAGCACGGTGTACTGATCCGACGGATTGGTCGGAATGAAGGCGACGAAGCCGAGCGCACCCACGAGGATCACGGGCGCCGCCTCACCAATGGCGCGCGACAGCGCGAGAATGGTGCCCGTCATGACACCCGGCAGGGCCATCGGCAGAATCTGGTGGCGAATCGTTTCCCATCGTGTCGCACCCAGCGCATAGGCACCGAGTCGGATGGATCGCGGCACCGCCTTCAGCGCTTCCTGCGACGCGATGATGATCACGGGCAGGATGAGCAGCGCCAGCGTGAGCGCGGCCGCCATCAGGCTGCGGCCGAGTGCCATCACTCGCACGAACAGCGTCAAGCCCAGGATGCCGTACACGATGGACGGCACACCGGCGAGATTGGCAATGTTCATTTCGATCAGCCGCTTCCAACGATTCTGCGGCGCGTACTCCTCCAGCCAGATCGCCGTGCCGACCCCGAGCGGAAACGCGAGCAGGGCAGTGAGCAACAGCACCCATGCCGAACCTGCCAACGCGGGCCCAATGCCGGCGCGCTCGGGGAAACGGGATGGGAAGCCGGTAATCATCTCGTAGCTGAGGCGCGCCGCACCGTCCCGGAACAGGTCGATGAGCAACAAGGCGAGCACGAACACGCCAATCAGCGTCGCGATGAGGCAGGCAACGGCGAAGGCCTTCGCGATAAAGCGTCGCTGGCTGACTCGCGGTGCGAAGCGAGACGGATCGCGCTGCGCGGCTGCATGCCGCGGCTCACCGGACGTGGAAACCGATGCGTCATCTGCACCGCGTGGAGATCCCACGGCGGTACGAAGCCCGGCGAAGGCAGGCATTGCGCCTGACCTGCCGCGCGGTCC
>JBGTFN010000119.1:0-3417 GCA_041747275.1 Gemmatimonadaceae bacterium
ACGCCCTGCAGGCCGGCCGCTCCCGTGCGCACGACCGCCGCACCGGCGCGCGCCGCCTCGAGCGCAATTTCGCGCAGTGCGGCAACGTCTGCATTCATGGTGTGGCTCGCTGAGTGATTCGTTGGGTGATTCGTTGAGTGATTCGTTGAGTGATTCGCTTGCACGCTGACTTCACCGCTCCTAGGCTTGTGGCATGACTCGCATCTTCAGTGGCATCCAGCCGTCCGGCGAACTGCATATCGGCAATTATCTCGGCGCGATCAAGAACTGGGTCGCGCTCCAGCAGCGGTTCACCGGCTCGCTGTTCTGTGTCGTGGACTATCACGCAATCACCGGCACCTACGACCCCGACCTGCTCAGGCAACGCCGCTGGGACATGGCGCGTTCGCTGCTTGCGTCCGGCATCAATCCTGAGCAAGCGTCGCTGTTCGTGCAGAGCGACGTGCCTGAACATACCGAACTGTCGTGGATCTTCACCACCAATACGCCGCTGGGTGACCTTGAACGGCAGACGCAGTTCAAGGACAAGGCCGGCACGATGGAAAGCATTCCAGCCGGACTGCTCATGTATCCCGTGCTGCAGGCTGCCGACATCCTGTTGTATCGAGCGGACACGGTGCCCGTCGGTGAAGACCAGGTGCAGCACCTCGAACTCTCGCGTGATACAGCGCGGCGGTGGAACGGTCGCTTTGGCGAGGGCTTCTTCCCCGAGCCACAGGCGCTGCTCACGCCCACGCGGCGCATTCTCGGGCTCGACGGCAAGAGCAAGATGTCCAAGTCGCTGGGCAATACGATCGGCCTGCTCGAGAGTGACGACGAGATCTGGCAGAAGCTGCGTCCCGCCATGACTGACCCGCAGCGTGTGCGCAAGACTGATCCGGGGCGGCCGGAAGTCTGCAACATCTTCAGTCTGCACAAGGCGTTCTCGCCGCCTGAGACCGTGGCGCAGGTGGACATCAACTGCCGCACGGCCGCGTGGGGTTGCATCGAGTGCAAAAAGGTGCTGCACGCCAACATGGTGCAGGAGCTCACGCCCATTCGCACGCGTGCGCAGGTGCTGGCCGATGAACCATCTCGTGTGCTCGACGCACTCGCGGACGGCGCACGCCATGCGCGCAGTATCGCGCAGGACACGATGCGTGAGGTGAAGTCGCGCATGGGCCTCGACCCGATGCGGGCACCGTAATGCGCAAGCTGGTCGTCGATTTGCAGAGTTCTGCGCCTACCATGGCACTCACAGCAGACGGTGCCGAGCGACTGCGCCGCGCTGCGCCGGACGGTTGGCATGTGCATATCGTCAATGCCATCACGGATTCGAGCGGTGACGGCACCACTGCCGTCAGCGACGAGACGATTCGCGCAGCGGCCGACGCCGAGGTGTACTTCGGATACGGACTGCCAGCACCGCTGGTCGCTGCCGCACCGCAGCTCAAGTGGGCGCATAGTGCATCGGCTGGAGTGGGCAAGTCGATCACGCCTGAGTTGCTGTCCGCCGGTCTTGTCTTTACAAACAGCGCTGGTGTTTACGGCGAGGCGATGGCTGACTCGGTGCTGGCGGGCGTGATGTATTTCGTGCGCGGCCTCGACTTCGCGGTGCGTCTTCAGGCCGACGCGCGTTGGGACAAGAGTGCGTTTCACGCCGAGCAGTCGCCCATGCGGGAAGTGGCAGACCTGCGTGTGCTCGTGATCGGTGCCGGTGGCATCGGCTCCGCGGTGGCGCGTCGCTTCACTGCACTCGGCGCCGAATGCACGGGTATTCGTCGACGGCCGGAGCTCGGCGTGCCCGATGGTTTCCGTTACGTGCACGGCATGAACCATCTCGATGAACTGCTTCCATCCGCCGATTTGCTCGTGCTGGCCGCTCCGCTGACAGCGTTGTCCCGCGGTGTGATGGACAAGCGCCGATTGGCGTTGCTGCCGCATGGTGCAGTCGTCGTGAATGTAGCGCGCGGCGCACTGGTGGACGAAGACGCACTGTACGAATCGATCCTGTCGGGACACGTTCGCGGCGCGTATCTGGATGTCTTCCGACGCGAGCCGTTGCCGGAGTCTCATCCGTTCTGGAGTGAATCGCGCGTGTTGATCACGCCGCATGTTTCGGGCGTGTCACCAGCTCGTCATTGGGGGCGGGCGCTTTCCCTGTTCGAAGACAACTGGCGGCGTTGGGTAGCGGGTCAGTCGCTGCGCAACGTCGTCGATCCAACGGCCGGCTATTGATGCGCGAGTAGGCCACGCATCGAGCCGCCAGGCAACCTGCACTTGGCGGTACGAGACGTGGCAATGGAGCGAATCATCAAGGCGGCCGTCGATCGTGGCGCCTCCGACATTCACATCAAGGCAGACGACTGTGTGCGCGCGCGCATCGACGGTCGTCTCGTTGCGCTCACGAAGCAGGCGCTCACCTCCGAGCAGACGCGTGCCATTGCCGTGCGCCTGATCGAGTCGGAAACCGATCGCGAGAACATCGACGCATTGCGCGATCACGATTGCTCGTGGGCGCAACCGGGCGTGGGCCGCTTCCGCGTCAACATCATGCGGCAGCGCGGTGCACACTCGATTGTCATGCGCGTGATTCCAGAGCAAGTACCGACCGTCGAAGCACTTCGCCTGCCGTCCGTGATCGAGCGCATCACGCATGCCGAACGCGGCATGGTGCTCGTGACCGGTGTAACCGGTTCCGGCAAGAGCTCCACCATGGCCGCGATGGTCAACTGCATCAATGGCAACTACGAGAAGCACATCGTCACGCTCGAGAACCCGATCGAGTTCCTGCACAGCGACATCCGCAGCTCAATCACGCAGCGGGAAGTAGGCATCGATACCGACTCCTTCCGCATGGGACTGCGCGCAGCGCTGCGTCAGGACCCGGATGTCATCCTCATCGGCGAAATGCGCGATGCGGAAACCATCGACACGGCGATGAAGGCGGCGGAGACGGGACATCTGCTCATCTCCACGCTGCACACGCCCGATGCGCAAAGCACCATCATGCGCGTCGTGGCGATGTTCCCGCCCGAAGAGCAGTCCGTCGTGCGCATTCGACTCGCGGAATCACTGCACGCCGTAATCTCGCAGCGCCTGCTGCCGCGCGCGAACGGACAGGGGCGTTCTGCTGCGTGCGAAGTGATGATCGTGACTCCCACAATTCGCGATCTCATCATCGAAAACCGTGTGGGGGAGATCCGCGACTACATCTCCGACGGCCATGTGCAGTACGGCATGCAGACGTTCGACCAGCACCTCACGCAGCTCGTGAACGACGGCGAGATCACGTTCGAGGTGGCGCTCGGCGCGGCCACGCGTCCGGCCGACTTCGAACTGAACTTCCGCACGCTCAGCCGAGGGCAGCGTGCACCCACGCCGCTGGCTACGCCCGCGAACACCGCAGCGGCGTCGACGGCGAATCACGCCGCGCGC
>JBGTFN010000120.1:0-2203 GCA_041747275.1 Gemmatimonadaceae bacterium
GCGGCAGGGGCAAGCCCGGCGCCGCGGGGCTCCGCCCGGCCCCCGCACCAAATCAAGAACTCACTTCCTGAGCTTCGCGCGCGTGCTCGCTGATCAGGCGGGAGGCCACGTCGGGCGGGACCTGATCGTAGCCGGCAAAGCGGCGTGAAAAGGTGGCGCGACCGTGCGTCATGCTGTGCAGCGGCGTGGCGTACAAGTGGAGCTCGGCTTGCGGCACGACCGCACGCACCACGGTGCGACGTCCGTCGCCGACAGGTTCGGTGCCATGAATGTGGCCACGGCGTGCAGAGACATCGCCAAGCACGTCGCCAAGGAACTCGTCGGGCACCGTGATGTCGAGCAGGTCGAGCGGTTCGAGAATGACGGGATTGCACTTTGGTGCGACGGAGCGGAAGGCGAGGATGCCGGCCATCTTGAACGCCATTTCGTTCGAGTCGACTGAGTGCGTTGAGCCGTCATAGCACTCCGCGCGGAAGTCCACGAGCGGGAAGCCGGCGAGCACGCCGCGTGCTGCCGCTTCCTGCACGCCGCGATCGACGGCAGGCACATAGCGTGACGGAATCACGCCGCCCACGATCTTGTTCTCGAACAGATAGCCCTCACCGCGAGGCAGCGGTGCAAGACGCACCCAGCAATCGCCGAACTGTCCGCGTCCACCGGACTGTTTCTTGTGCTTGCCCTGCCCAGATGCGTTGCCCGTGAGTGTCTCACGGTAGGCGATGCGCGGGCGCGTGAGCTCCGCTTTCACACCGAACTTGCGTTGCAGCGTCGCCATCGCGATGTCGAGGTGCCGCTCGCCCATGCCGCTCACGATCGTCTCATGCGTTTCCGGCTCGTAGTGCACCGAGAGCGTGGGATCTTCGTCGTGCAGGCGATGCAGCCCTTGCTGCAGCTTGTCTTCGTCGTTGCGGGATTCGGCGTGCACCGCGAAGTGCACCAGCGGCTCGGGGAAGCGCAGTTCCGGCAGGCGGATCGGATGTTCTCGCGTGGACAACGTGTCGTTGGTGTGCGTGTTGCGCAGCTTGGCGACACAGCCGATGTCGCCGGCATGCACGCGCGCCACTTCGATGCGTTCGCGGCCGAGCGGGAGCGACACGTGATTCAGCTTTTCGGTGACATCGCGCGTGACGTTGTACACTTCGTCGCCGTTGTTCACCGCGCCTGACAGCACGCGAAAGTAGCTCACATCGCCGACGTGCTGCTCATTCGCCGTCTTGAAGACGATGGCGGCGAAGGGTGCATCGTCGCGCGCATGGATCTCCACGGTCTGCGTTCCTTCGGCGCCCGTGAAGCCGTGCAACTCCTCCATCTCGAATGCGTTCGGCATGAGCTGCACGATTTCCGTGAGCAGCGCGCGCACACCGATCATGTTTTCGGAACTCACGCAGAACAGCGGAAAGAGGTCGCGCCGCTTCATGGCTTCCTTCATGCCGCTGATCGCTTCGTCGCGCCCGATCTCCACGCCTTCGAGATAGCGCTCGAGCAGGTCGTCGTCAGTCGCGGAGATCGCTTCGATCAGCTCTTGCCGATATTGCGCGAAACGCGCCTGTTCACTCTCCGGAATGTCTGCCTCGTCGTACTCACCCTTGCTGCCGGCGCAGTACATGTACGCCTTTTGCGTGAAGAGGTTGATCACGCCGCTGAAGGCGCTGCCCTGACCGATCGGGATCTCGACCGGCACCACCTTGGCGGTGAGCTGTGACTTGACCTGGCTGTACACCGCGTCGAAGTCGGCTGCCTCCTTATCCATCATGGTGACAGCGAACAGCACCGGATCTTCGCGATCGACCGCAAGCTGGAACATGCGATCGGTGCCCACTTCCACCCCGCTCACCGCACTGATCACGCACAGCGCGCCATCGGCGGCCGAGAGTCCGGCAAGCGCTTCGCCCTGAAAGTCGAGGGCGCCCGGCGTGTCGATGAAGTTGATCTTGCTGTCCATCCATTCCGCGAACCCGCAGCCGAGCGCGATGGAAAAGCCGCGCTCGATTTCTTCGGGCAGGTGATCGGTGAGCGCGGTGCCGTCGCGCACCTGGCCGTGGCGTTTGCCGTTGCCGGCAGCAAAGCAGAGCGCGTCCACAAGACTCGTTTTGCCGCTGCCTCCGTGGCCCACCACGGCCACGTTCCTGATACCGGCGCTGTCATACTCCCGCATCGTCCCTCCAAGGGGCGCGGTGATCGCACCGCGCGGACAGTGTCGCGC
>JBGTFN010000121.1:0-2412 GCA_041747275.1 Gemmatimonadaceae bacterium
GAGCGCTTCGAGCATGAGCTCGCGCGTGGCGGGATCGGTGTAGAGCGCGGGAAGCGGACGGAATGGGCCGACAGGCCTGGTGCCGGGAAGCGCGTGCAGCAGGCCGGGCGCGACAGCGAGTGCGCCCAGCGACACGCCACCGGTCCTGAGGAAATCGCGTCTGGAAGTCATCTGCGCAGAGTGATCGGAGGGAACGGCGTGTGCATCAGGCCGCTGTTGCAGAATACGCGATCGACGCAACCTTCGCTGACTGTGTGACAGCCCTCACGCCTCGGCCGCGATTGTCTCGAGTACTTCCCAGCGCGCCAGCAGCTGCTCCAGATCTGCCTCCACGCGCTCGAGTCGCGCTCGCGCCTCGGAGACGGCGTCTGCATCGCGCAGCACGGCTGGGTCGGACAGCGCGCCGTATGCCGCCTCCCGCTGTTGCTCGGCCGCATCTATGCGGGCGGGCAGCTCGGAGAGTTCGGCGGTTTCCTTGAACGAGAGCTTCTTGCGCCGTTGGGGGCGCGCGGTCGAGGATGTGGCGCTTTGCCTGGCACTTTTCGTGTCTTCTTTCGAGGCGCTCGTTGAGGCACTTTTCGTCGACGAGGCGGGCGACGGCGACGGCCTGGCCACATCGCGGGGCGACGACTCCGCCGGCGGCCGCTGCCGCAGCCAGTCGGTATAGCCACCGGCAAACTCGTCCACTCGCCCCGTGCCGTCGAATACGAGCGTGCTTGTGACGACTGCGTCGAGGAACGCGCGGTCATGGCTCACGAGCAGCAACGTGCCCGAAAACTCCAGCAGGCGATCCTCGAGCAGGTCGAGCGTCTCGATATCGAGGTCGTTTGTGGGTTCGTCGAGCACGAGCAGGTTGAAGGAGCGCGTGAAGAGACGTGCCAGCAGCAACCGGTTGCGCTCTCCGCCCGAGAGTGCGCGTACAGGTGTACGGGCGCGATCAGGCGAAAAAAGGAAGTCCTGCAGCCAGCCGTTTACGTGTTTCTGCGCGCCGCCCACCGTGACGAACTCGGCGCCATCAGCAATCGATTCGAACACCGTCGCGTCCGGATCAAGCTGTTCGCGCAACTGGTCGAAGTACGCGATCTCCAGGTTGGTGCCGATGCGCACCGTGCCTTGCTGCGGCTCCAGCTCGCCGAGCAACAATCGAAGCAGCGTGGTCTTACCCACGCCGTTCGGGCCGATCAGGCCCACCCGATCGCCGCGCATGATGGTGGTGCTCACATCGCGCGCGATGACCTTGTCACCATGCGCGAAGTGCACACCGCGGGCGTCTACCACCAGGCGTCCGCTGCGCTCCGCGTCCTGCAACTGCAGCTTCGCCGTGCCCACACGTTCACGCCGCGCCGAACGCTCCACACGCATGGACTCGAGCGCGCGCACGCGTCCCTCGTTGCGCGTGCGGCGCGCCTGAATGCCGGTGCGAATCCACGTCTCTTCGATTGCCAACCGCCGGTCGAACTCCGCGCGTTCCCGCTCCTCGGCGTGCAGCGACGCCTGCTTGCGCTCGAGATAGGTGTCGTAGTCGTCACCCCAGTCGGCCAGCCTGCCGCGATCCAGTTCCACGATGCGCGTGGCGACCTTGCGCAGGAATGCTCGATCGTGCGTCACGAACACGAGTGTCTGCGCACGTTCGGTGAGCGTGGCTTCGAGCCTCTCGATCGCGGCAATGTCGAGATGGTTGGTGGGCTCGTCGAGCAGCAGGATATCCGGTTGTCGCACAAGCGCACGCGCCAGCAGCGTCTGGCGCTTGCGCCCGCCGGACGCGGCATCGAACGGCGCGTCCGGCTCGAGGTCGAACTGTTCGAGTACCGTGGACACGCGGTTGTTGAGCTGCCACGCGTCGGCGACATCGATCGCGTGATGCAGCCGATCCAGCTCACGCATCGCGCGATCGTTCGCACCCTGCGCGAGCTCATGGCTGGCGTGGTGGTATCTTGCCAGCAAGTCACCAAGCTCGCCCAGTCCGCTCGCCACGACGTCGAAGATGCTTCCCTCGAGGTGGTCGGGTACGTCCTGCTGCAGGCGCGAAATGCTGATCGTGCCTTGTCGCACGATCTCACCGCTGTCGGGCTGGAGCGTGCCGTCGAGCAGCTGCAGGAGTGTGCTCTTGCCCGCCCCATTGCGGCCCAGCAGGCACATACGATCGCCACGATCAATGGCCAGGTCGGCGTGCGAGAGCACGGGCGGTCCGCCGAACGCGACCGATATATCCTGCAACGCAAGCAACGCCATTCCAACGCCAGTCATTTCGTGAGAAGAAGAGCCGAGTGGGCGACGCTCGCATCGGCCCTGCCCACAAGATATCCTCAGGACATGCGAAGACGACTGCTTTGCGGCGCCACAGTTGCATCGCTGTTGTTCAGCGCCATTGCCAGCGCGCAGCGCACAGGCACCGCGCCACCCCCGACCGGC
>JBGTFN010000122.1:0-5555 GCA_041747275.1 Gemmatimonadaceae bacterium
AGCGTGCCGTCGGAACCCATTCCCGAGAGCACCACGGCGATGCTGGCCGATCCGCGATCCGCGGCCAGCGACCTGAAGAACCTGTCGATCGGCAGGCGGAGCCCGCGTGCCTCGCTCGGCTCCATCAGGTGCAACACATCGTGCAGCACGTGCAAGTCGAAGCCGGGTGGAATCACGTAAATGTGATTCGGCTGCATCCGCATGCCGTCGGCGATCTGCACGACCGGGACTTCGGTGCACCGCTGCAGCAACGCCACGAGCATACCAGGCTGCGTTGGATCGAGGTGCTGAACAACCACGAACGCGCTACCGCTTGCCACCGGTACCGGGGTCAAGAACTGCTCGAACGCCTCGAGTCCACCCGCCGATGCACCAATCGCGATCACGGGGAACATGGGCGCGGCCGGGCTCTCGGCAGCCTTGGATGAGCTCGAATCCTTCGTGACCTGTTCGTCGGTGCTCACCTGCGCTTCTCCTTGCGTGGACGAGCGTGTTGACGCCCGAGACATTCGCCGCAAGAAGACGCGCCGATCCATGCGTCGGGCTTCTTGAGATCAGCTACAGGGCGATACCTCCCGCGCCGAATACTTGAATGGTAGCGTACACAGCCGGAACTGGCGAATCGACGTGTCAGGCTGCACTACTCGGTTTAGCGCAATGGCGTCGCCGCGACCTTGCGGTCGAGCCCGCTACAACCGCCGCGTGAGCCATGTAGGATCGCGTCGCCGGTGAAGCGTCGGGAACGCTACTGATCGTGCTACGGCTGGGCGGGTGGCGAGAGCGGAATGCGCAACGTGAACCTGCTGCCCCGCTCCAATCCCTCGCTGAACGCCGCGATCGAACCACCGTGCATCTGCGCCACGTGCATCGCCACAGCGAGGCCAACGCCCAGGCCCTCAGGCCGTGCCGTCGCGGCGCCAGGTGCGCGATTGAACAGGTCGAAGATATCGCCGATTCTCGAAGGTTCAATCCCGCGGCCCCAATCCCGGACTTCGAACAGCGCGTCGCCGGGCTCGCACCACACACGGAGCTGCACGCGCGCTGACGATCCACCGTATTTCACCGCATTGTTGAGCACGTTACCCAACGCCTGAATCAATCGGCCTGGGTCCGCGAGCAGTTCGCAATCCGGATCCAGCAACTCGACTTCGAGCGCCACACCGGCGCTGTCCATGAGTGGGCGAACGCCTTCCACCGTTCGGTCCACCAGCGACTGCAGCGTCACGCTGGCCGGCACCAACGACATGGCATTCCAACGCACTCGACTCACGTCGAGCGAATCCTCCGTGAACCGCATCAACTGGTTGAGCTGTCGGTCAACGATCGCGTGCATACGCGAAACGACCTCGGCCGATGCGCCTGGCGACTGCGCCACACTCAAGGCTTGCCGGATGGCCTGCAAGGGGCTGCGCACTTCATGCGCGAGTGTCGCCAGGAACTCATCTCGGTGCCGGATCGCGCGATGCAACTCACTCTCCAGCAGGCGATGTCGATGCACATCCGTGAGGGTCGCCATCCAGTGTGTCTGCTCGCGTCCGTTGGCGTCCACCGGAGTCGCCTGGCACAGTAACCAGCGATACGAACCATCACGACGCCGGCACCGGAACTCCAACTCGAACGGATCGCCGGCGCTCAGCGCGTCTCTCCACGTGTGGTCAAAGCGCTCGAGATCGTCGGGATGACACAGCGATCGCCAGCCGCTGCGACGAAGCTCATTCGTGGGCTGTCCGGTGAACTGCGCCGACGCGCGATTCTGGTAGATGGGCACACCGTCGCTGCCCGTGAGCCACACAAAATCGCGGATGGCGTCGCCGATGAGCGATACCGCGTCGGGAAACGACGCCGATGTACCAGCAGTGGACGAGAAGTTCAGTGACACGGCGATCGGGACGGAGACGGCACCGCATGTCGGCAGCCGGAAGCGAGAGGCGTAACCGCGATGTCTTGAGTATAGCGAACTAGTCGCTTCGGCGTCCTCGCCGCACCCGCCATACCACCAACGCAACGGCGACGATGCCGATCGCAACAGCCGCTGCCACGCGCTGACTGCTTCCGACGGCAGCTATCAGTGCCTCGGCGTTCGAGCCAAGAGAGAAGGCGAGCCAGGTGACCACTCCGTACCACAGCGCCGAGGCCAGGCTCATCGCCGTCATGGCGCCCACAATACCTACCTGCAGCGCACCGGCGAGCGGTGGCACGACCGCGCGAACGGCAGGGATAAATCGACTCACGGCAAGCGCCCATACGCCATGCTTTCGATACGCGGCTTCCACGCGAGCCGCGCCCTCGGGCCCGCCGAGAATCGGCAACTTGCGCTGTAACCACCCAGCGCCCAGCCGCCGTCCGAGAACGAACATGAGCAGCGCACCACCCAGATTCCCCACCATCGTGGCTGCCCAGGCGCCAATGGCCGATCCCTCACCACGCGCGGCCACAAAAGCGCCCAGGGCGATCGCCGTATCGGCCGGCAGCGGGGGGAAAATATTCTCGGCGAACGCTGCGGCGGCAATCACGAGGTAGAGAAGTGCTGGCGGCAGTGCTCCCAGCCAGTCCAGTAGCGCCGTCATGCCACGAGCACGTTGCGTGACCTCAGTCGTCGGAACGCACGAGCGTCGCGACTGCCATGACACCCAGCCCCTCGCCGCGACCGATCCAGCCCAGGCGCTCGTTCGTCTTGCCCTTCACGAAGACGTCGTCACGGGAGACCTGCAGAGTGGCGGCAAGCCGGTCGCGCATGGCGTCGCGGTGCGGCCCGATCTTTGGGCGCTCCGCAATGACCGTCACGTCCACATTGCCGACTTGCCAACCTGCCGCATGCACGCGTGCCACTGCTGCCGCGAGCATGTCGATGGAATCCTTTCCCTTGTTCGCCGGATCAGTGTCGGGAAAGAGCGCGCCGATGTCGCCCAGCGCGCCCGCGCCGAGTAACGCATCAGTGATGGCGTGACAGATCGCATCGCCATCGCTATGCCCATCACAGTGACGGTCGTCGGGAACGTCGATGCCGCCCAGCCGCATGGGGCCGCCCGGCGCCAGGCGATGCGAGTCGTATCCAATGCCCATGCGCATCGAGAGCACGCGTCCGCTCATGCTGAAGCGGTGCGACGCTGCAGCTCGAGCTGCAGCTTTTCCGGCAACGTGCGATGCAGCACCACCCAGTGGCTCACGCGGCCGCGCTTGCCGCAGGCACGGCGGCCGACTGTCCGGGAAGAATGGTGTAGTCCTGGCGACGACGCGCCGGCGTGAACCCCGCATCCATGATGAGATGTTCGATCTCGGCCGTGGTGGTGCGATGCGTGGTGTTGGCGGCCGAGACGACGTTCTCCTCGATCATCAGCGAGCCAAAGTCGTTGCAACCGAAGCGCAGCGCCATCTGGCCCACCTTCATGCCCATCGTAACCCAGGACGACTGCAGGTTGGGCACGTTGTCGAGCACGATGCGTGAAATCGCGACGGTGCGCAGGTACTCCTGTGCATCCGTGCGCGGCATATGCGACATCGTCGGCGTGTTCTCGGGCTGCAACGGCCAGCAGATGAATGCGGTGAATCCACCCGTGCGCGCCTGTACTTCACGAACGCGCTGCAGGTGCTCGATGCGCTCGGCAAGCGTCTCGCCGATGCCATACATCATTGTGACAGACGTCTTCATGCCCGCGGCGTGCGCCAGTTCCATGATCTCCAGCCAGCGATCGGCACCGGCCTTCTTGGGCGCCACCTGATCACGCACGCGCTGCACGAGAATCTCGCCGCCACCGCCCGGAATGGAATCAAGCCCCGCCTGCTGCAACTCGCGAATCACATCGGTGGCGTCCATGCGAAAGCGCGTGGCAAAAAAGTCCACCTCGCTTGGCGAAAAGCCATGAATGTGAATGGGATGATACGACTTGATGTAGCGCAGCAGGTCGAGATACCACTCGAACGGGATGTACGGGTTGTGTCCGCCCTGAATGAGGATCTGCTGTCCGCCAAGCGCCTTCGTTTCGTCGATTTTCTCGCCGATCTGTTCGAACGACAGCGTGTAGCCTTCGCCGTGCTTGGGACGACGATAAAACGCGCAGAAGCCGCAGTCGGCGACGCAGACATTGGTGTAGTTGATGTTGCGGTCGACGATGTACGTGACCACACCATGCGGGTGCAGTGCCTCACGCGCCCGGTCGGCTTCGAGGCCGAGTTCGAGCAGCGGGGCGTTGGCATAGAAGTCGAGCAGATCACGCATTCGAACTCCGAGCACCGCGCTCAGGCGGCCGGAAGAAAGGCGAGTGTCCCGTCGGGCACACGGCCGGCCACCACGAGTCGTCCGAAGAACTCGGTGAGGCCGGCCAGATGCGGGTACGACAGGCGATAGTCCAGACCCGAAAGATAGTCGAGGCAGCGATTCTCCCGGACGCCGGTAGACTCGGCTGCCTGCTTTGCCAGCGTCGGCAAGTTGGCCAGCCCCCAGTCACGGGAGGCGAGCAGCGACGCGTGCGCCGCCATGCTGTCATGCACTGGTGTGGTGCGTTGCGCGACCCACACGGCAAATACAAACGGCAGTCCTGTCCACTGCTTCCATATCGCGCCGAGATCGTAGCGATGTGGGTAGAGCTGCGGCCACGGTCCATCGTGTTCCGCCGCATCATGCAAGCGCAGTGCGGCATCGCCGATGACCAGCCGCGCCTCGTGCGCCTCGCCCGCGAAACGCGCGATGTCGTCCACTTCCGCATCACCGGGCACGAACTCCGGGCGAGCGTGCCAGACGTGCGCGAACAATAGTTCGAGAAGCGCCACACTCGTCATGCTGCTGCGACTCACGATCACGCGCTCTCCGGACAGCTCTTCCGCCGGACGCTTGCTGAAGAGCATGACGCTCTGCACCGGACCGTTGCAAGAAATGGCCAATTCCGGCAACAGCAGATACCGCTCGGCATCGCGCGCATACTCCACCGCCGACACCACGCTCAGGTCGAGGCCACCACGCGACATGCGCTCATTGAGCGCCGTGGGCACGCCGTCCACCAACTGCGCGTCGAGCGGCACGATGCCACGATCGATCGCGCCGTAGACCGGATAGCAGTTGATGTAGGGAATGCGACCGATGCGCAGCATGTGGATCAGCCTAGGCGGGCGCCAGTGCGTGAGCACTCGCGTCTGCGTCGGTGCCTGCATCGGACTCGCCGAACACGCGCAGCACGTTGTAGAACGAGTCGCGCTCGGCGGGAACCTTCCCTGCACCGCGAATGAGCTCCAGGAGCGCATCGAGTGTCATGCCCTGCGGCGTGGTCGCGCCCACCGCGTGGTAGATCTTCTCGCGCACCACGGTACCCTCGATGTCGTTCACGCCGAAGTGCAGCGCGGTCTGCGTCACGAAGGGAGTGACCATGATCCAGTGCGACTTGATGTGATCGAAGTTGTCGAGGAACAGGCGCGCCACGGCGAGGTTGCGCAGGTCGTCGAATCCGGTGCTCGACGTGCCGACACGTCCGAGCGTTTCGCCGAGCGCGTTGTCGTCGGGGTGATAGGCAAGCGGAATGTAGGCCAGGAAACCACCGGTCTCGTCCTGCAGATCACGCAGCATG
>JBGTFN010000123.1:0-9808 GCA_041747275.1 Gemmatimonadaceae bacterium
CGGTCCAAACGTCCGCGAGGCGGGCTGCAGAACGGCTTGCAGCACGGCTTGCAGCACGGCTTGCAGCACGGCCCGCCCGACGCCACGCCTGACGCGCTGCCTGACAACTCGCCCGAGGCGCTGCTGGAGTGAGCCATCGCCTTACCGTGGGCAAACTGCTCGAACAGCTGCGGGATGCGCTGCAGCTCGAAGAGCTGGGAAATCTGGTCGGACATGACCGGGAGATCACGAGCCCTGAGGCATCCAGCCCGGGGCTCGCGCTCTCCGGATATCTGAATCGCTTCCCCTATCAGCGCATTCAGGTCCTCGGCGAAACGGAAATCACCTACCTGCAGTCGCTCGACGACGTCACGCGCGCAAACAATCTTGCGCAGTTTTTCGACTTTCCCATGCCGTGCGCGTTCATCACGAAGGGGCTTGAACCAACGCCGTCGCTCGTGGACATCGCCGACCGCGCTGGGGTAGCCGTGCTGCGCTCGCGGCTCAAGACCGCTGAGTTCTATCGCATCCTGAAGCCGTTTCTCGCCAACCACTTCGCGCCGCGCACCACCATGCACGGGTCACTGGCCGATGTGTACGGAGTCGGCCTTTTCTTCACTGGCAAGAGCGGCATCGGCAAATCCGAATGCGTGCTGGACCTCGTTGAACGCGGACACCGGCTGGTGGCGGACGATCTGGTGTTCGTATCGCGCAAAGGCAGTGACGTACTTATCGGACGCGGTCACGAACGGCAGGGCCACTTCATGGAGATCCGGGGCGTCGGCCTGATCGATGTGCCGGCCATCTTCGGCGTAAAGGCGGTGCGGCAGCAGAAGCGGCTCGAAGTCGTCGTGATTCTCGAGGCGTGGGACGGTGAGGCGCATGTGGATCGCACCGGCCTCGACGTGCAGACCATCAACGTGCTCGGCGTGGAACTCCCGCGGATCACGGTGCACCTGAATCCCGGGAAGAACATCACCGTGATCGCCGAAGTCATCGCGATGAATCATCTTCTCCGCTATCATCGTGGATATGATTCCGCGACAGCATTCAACGAAATGCTGATCAAGGACATGTCGCGCCGGAGCGCGGCGCACCGGTATCTGCTGGAGGATGAGGAGTGAGTGCTGCGCCGAGTGAAATGCCGAGTGCCGCGCTTGGCGATTCGCCTGTGGTCGTCGCGATCGTGGCCGGACATGGCCGCTTCGCAGACGGTCTGGTGTCGGCCGTCGACCAGATCACCGGACGCGGACCGGCGTTTGTGTCCATCTCGAATGCCGGGCTCGGGCCGGCAGACATCGACAACCTGCTCACTGCAGCACTCGATCGTACCGGCGCGCGTGTGATCTTTACGGATCTTCCCGCCGGAAGCTGCACGATGGCTGCTCGCCGAGTGCAGCGTGCACGCTCCGACGTCGTTCTCGTCACGGGCGCGAACGTTGCAGTGCTCATGGAGTTTCTGTTCGCCGCTGAGGGTGCGCCGGGCACGCCGCTCGAGCGACTGGCGGCGGTGGCTGCCATTGCGGAGACGGCCGCCGAGAAGGCGCGGCTCACGCTGGCGGTGCACGGAGGATGATGTGAGCCTGCTGCTCTGCCGGATCGATGATCGATTGATTCACGGACAAGTCGTGGTTGGGTGGGGACAGCCGCTCGCGCTTCGCTTCATCGTGCTCGTCGACGATGAAGTGGCGTCGAGCGAGTGGGAGCAGGAGCTGTACCGCATGGGCGTGCCGCCCGGAATGGACGTGTACTTTCACACCGTCGACGAGATGGCGAGCGCGTACGCGACCTACGCAAACGATGCGCGCGCGGGACTGCTGCTGGTAGGCAGCATCGACACGATGCAGCAGCTCGTCGGGCAGCATGAGGCAATCAGGCGTGTGAACATCGGCGGTGTGCATCATGCGGAGGGACGCGTGCAACGACTACGCTACGTGTTTCTGACGCCTGATGAGGAAGCGGCGCTGCGCGACATGCAGCAGCAGGGTGTCGAGGTTTCGGCGCAGGATGTTCCGTCGACGCGACCCGTGCCGCTCGATGAAGTGCTGATCGCGCATCAGGACGGCTGAGTCACCGTGCTCGACGCCGTGCTTGGGTTGCTGCCGTTCGCGTTGCTCGGGGCCGTGCTCGGACTGGACGTCGTCAGTTTCCCGCAGGTCATGATCTCGCGCCCGATCGTCGCCGCGACGCTGGCTGGTGCGTTCGCCGGAGCGCCTGCGGCCGGGCTCGTTGTGGGTGTCGCGCTCGAGTGTCTTGCGCTTGAAACACTGCCCTTCGGTGCATCACGTTATCCCGAGTGGGGCAGTGCGTCGGTTGTCGGCGGGGTGATCGGTACGCGCGCGGCGCAGGACGCGTTGCTACCCGACCCGGGCGCGTGGGTCATCGGCGTCATGGCCGCCATTGCGACGGCGTGGCTCGGCGGCTGGAGCATGGTGCAGCACCGGCGACTTATCGCGCACTGGGCGCGCCCTCGCCTGCCGCTGCTCGCGTCCGGTTCCATGCGCACCGTGATCGCGCTGCAGGTCTTTGGTCTGACGTCCGACCTGGTGCGCGGTGGTGTGCTCACCGCCGTGGCGCTCACCGTTGCATGGCCGATCGCCACGTGGGCCATCGGTGCCTGGCAGTTGGGCGCCCTGGAGACCCGTTCGGCCCTCGTCGTTGGCGTAGCCGCCGTTGCAGCGTCTGCGGTCTGGAAAGTCTTCCACGGCTACTCGATCACGCGACGATTGTTCGTGGGCGGACTCGCGCTCGGATCGGCGCTGGTGGTGCTCCGTGGTTGATGCAACGCCTGTCGCGCCGCCTGCCGTGGTGCCCGAACTTCCGGCGCTTACGCGGGCGTCCATACTGCTGCGCTGCTTCGCCATCCAGGGCTCATGGAACTACGAGATACTGAATGGCAATGGCATCGGCTTCTGCGTGGAGCCTGCACTCAGGCAGTTGCCGGGCGGAGTGAACGGTGAAGCATACCGCCGCGCCTTGGCGCGCCAGTGCGTCTATTTCAATGCCCATCCGTATCTGGCGAACCTGGCGGTCGGCGCTCTGGCGCGCGCCGAACTGGACGGCACAGCGCCTGCCCGCATCGAGCGGTTTCGCACGGCACTCTGCGGTCCGCTCGGCAGCCTGGGAGACCGGCTCGTCTGGGCGGCCTGGTTGCCGGCGTGCTCGCTGATTGCAATTCTGCTCTTCGGGCTTGGTTGGAACGCGGTCGGGGTGGCGGTCGGGTTCCTCGTGCTGTACAACACAGGACATATCCTGCTGCGTATGTGGGGATTGGCCACGGGCTGGTTGCACGGGCTGCGACTTGCGTCGGCGCTCAGCGCACGCTGGTTGCAGGAGGGTCCGCAGTACATTGGTCGGGGGGCCGCGCTGGTGGCGGGCATCGCGCTCCCCTTTGCATCGCACCGGGCGATCGGCGGCGGACCGATCCTCGACGCAGTGCCGTTGTCGGTCATCGCACTCACGCCGTGTCTCGCGCTCCTGCTCGTGCGATTGCACGGCAAGGTGCAAGGGTGGCAACTGCTGGTCGTGTTGCTGGCCCTCCTCGTCCTCTATTCGACGGTTGTCCTCTGATGGCAGAACGATCGGTTCAAATCGTGAACAAGCACGGCCTGCATGCACGGCCGGCGGCCGAGATGGTGAAGGCCGCGTCGCGCTACAAGAGCGACATCACCATCGCGCGCGATGACCTCGAGGTGAACGGCAAGAGCATCATGGGCGTCATGATGCTGGCGGCCGAGTACGGCGCGAGCATCACGCTGCGCGCCACCGGACCGGATGAGGTGGAGGCACTCGAGGCCCTGGCGGTGCTTGTCTCCTCGCGATTCGGGGAGAGCTGAGTGGATTCGGTTCTCCGCGGCATTCCGGCGTCGGCCGGAATTGTCGTGGGCCCAGTGCACTTGCTGCGCTGGGAAGTGCCGGAAGTGCGCCAGCGTCTCATCCTCGACGAGGAAATCGACGACGAGATCGCACGACTGCATGCCGCGATCGACCGTGCGCGCGCGCGCCTGACAACGCTTCGCACGCGCGCCGAGGCGCAGGCGGGCCCTGAAGAGGCGGCCATCTTCGATGTGCAGCTTACCATGCTCACCGACGGCGAACTGCTGCAGGGCATCGAAGCGCTCATCAAGCAGAATCTCGGCGCCGAGAAAGCGTTCGACATCGTCCTGCTCGAATGGCAACAGCATTTTGCGCGCCACGCCACGCCGATGCTGCGCGAGCGGGTGGGGGACCTCACGGATGTGCACATTCGCGTGCTGTCCATCCTGCTCGACCTGCCGGATCACGATCCGGTGGATGTGCCCAAGGGATCGAACGCGATTCTCGTCACGCACGATTTGACGCCCAGCCTCACGCTGCAGCTCGACCGCGAGGCCATCGGCGCGATCGCGACTGAAGCTGGCACGGCGACGGCTCATGTGGCAATCCTCGCGCGTTCGCTTGGCCTGCCGGCCGTGGTGGGACTGCGCAGCGCCGTGCGTACACTGCGCGGAGGCGAGCTTGCAATACTCGACGGCACGGAGGGCACGCTTACCGTCTCACCCACCGAAGCCGAAGTCGCGGACGCACGTCTGCGCGCTGAAGCCGACCAGGCACGTGATGAAGAGTTGCTCGAGGCCGCGCAGGCCCCCTCGATAACGCTCGATGGTGTGACGCTGGTGGTGCGGGCCAACGTCGATATCCCCGAAGAAGCGGAGTTGGCGGCGACCAGTGGCGCCGACGGTGTCGGACTCATGCGCACCGAGTTTCTCGTGGTCGGTCGCGCCAACATGCCCGACGAAGATGAGCAGTATCGCGCATACCGTCGTGTAGCCGAGGCGTTTCGTGGCCGCCCCGTCATCATCCGCACGTTCGACATCGGCGGCGACAAGTTGCCCGTGGGCGGCTATCCGCACGAAGCCAATCCGTTTCTCGGCTGGCGCGCCATTCGCATGTGCCTTGACGAGCCGGCGCTGTTCAAGACGCAACTGCGCGCGCTGCTGCGTGCGGCGGTGCATGGCGACATCCGCATCATGCTGCCGCTTGTCGTTACGGTGGACGAAGTGCGTGAAGCGCGCACGTTACTGGAGGAGGCGCAGCAGGAGCTGGCCGAGCGTCGTGTGCCCTTCAAGAGCGACGTGCCGCTTGGTGTGATGGTGGAGACACCGGCCGCTGCGATCGCCTGCGACACGCTCGTGCGTGATGTGGACTTCCTGAGCATCGGGTCGAACGATCTGGTGCAGTACACGCTTGCGGTGGATCGCGGCAACGTCAATCTCGCGCCACGCTTCACGCCGCTGCATCCGGCCGTGCTTCGGCTCATTCGCGAAGTCGCGGCCATGGGTGCCAGGCACGACCTGCCGGTGGCGGTGTGCGGCGAGATGGCGTCTCAGCCGCTCATGGTGTTTGCCCTCATCGGGCTGGGGGTGCGACAGTTCTCCGTCTCGCCCCGGGCCGTGCCCATCGTGAAACGGCTCATTCGCAGCATCACCGTCACCGCTGCGCACGATGCAGTCACCGCGTCGATGGAGACGTCAGCCACGGCCCGTGAAATCGAGCTGCTGCTTCGCCGTCGCCTGCGAGTCGCACTCGGCGAGCCCTGACACTCGCTTACTTTTCCTCCTGGCTGTCTTCATTCCTATTCCCTCTCGCGCGAGGCATGCGTGGCTGAACGTCATCTTTTCACTTCCGAGTCCGTTACCGAAGGCCACCCCGATAAGGTGGCTGACCAGATCTCCGACGCCGTGCTCGACGCGCTGCTCACGCAGGACCCGGCAGCGCGCGTGGCGTGCGAGACATTGGTGACGACCGGACTCGCCGTGATTGCCGGCGAAATCACGACGACGGCCTACGTACACCTGCCCGATGTGGTGCGCGAGACCATCGCCGAGATCGGCTACACCGACGCGCGCTACGGATTCGACTCGCACACCTGCGCCGTGATGAGCACGATCGACAAGCAGTCGCCGGACATTGCGCAGGGTGTCGACACTGGCGGCGCCGGCGACCAGGGCATGATGTTTGGCTATGCGACCGATGAAACGTTGGAGCTGATGCCGCTGCCCATCCAGCTCGCGCATGCGCTCACGCGATCACTCGCCGAACATCGCAAGTCGGGTGCGCTTTCGTGGCTACGTCCCGATGGCAAGGCGCAGGTGTCGGTCGTGTACGAAGGCGATCGCCCGCTCTACGTGGACACGGTGGTCGTCTCCACGCAGCACGACGAGTCGGTTGGCACGGCCAAGCTGCGCAAGGCCATCCTCAACGATGTGATCCAGGCGACGATTCCGGACCAGTACCGACAGAAGAAGCTCACCACGCACATCAACCCCACGGGACGGTTCGTGATCGGCGGACCGCAGGGTGACGCCGGCCTGACCGGTCGCAAGATCATCGTCGACACGTACGGCGGCATGGGCCGTCACGGTGGCGGCGCGTTCAGCGGCAAAGATCCGAGCAAGGTCGACCGCTCGGCGACGTACGCGGCGCGGTGGGTGGCGAAGAACATCGTCGCAGCGAAACTCGCACGTCGCTGCGAAGTACAACTGGCATACGCCATCGGTGTTGCTGAACCGGTGTCGATCTTCGTCGATACGTTCGGTACCGGGTCGGTGGGCGATCGCGCGATCGAGCAGGCAGTGCGCGACGTGTTCGATCTCACGCCCCGAGGCATTTCGAATGATCTCGAGTTGCGGAAGCCGATCTATCGCGCGACGGCGGCATACGGGCACTTTGGACGAACGCCGGAAACGATCGGTCGTGGGCGTGGCGCAAAGACGCTCTTCACGTGGGAACGAACAGATCGTGCTCGGGCGCTGCGACGGGCTGTCGGCGCGTAACACATGGTGGTCCGTCGGCAGGCACTCGCGGAGGATGCATGACCGAAGTTTCGCTGGCACGTCTCGGTCTGGACAGCTCGACCAACTCGTACGTGGTGATCCTGCGTGAGGTGGGCGGACGTCGTCTGCTGCCGATCTGGATCGGGCAGCCGGAGGCGGAGTCGATTGTATTGCAGATCAACGACGTCAAGCGCGAGCGTCCACTCACACATGATCTGTGCAAGGCGCTCATCGTGTCGCTCGGCGGCACGCTGCAGCGCGTCGAGATCACACAGGTAAAAAACAGCACGTATTTCGCGGAGCTGCACATCAACACGGCAGATGGGCTCACCGTTGTGGATGCCAGGCCGAGCGACAGCATCGCCATTGCGCTGCGTCTCGATGCACCGCTGTACGCGGCGGATGAGTTGCTCACGATGGTGGACGACGAGGATGACGATGACGATGACGGACCGTCGTTCGGGCCGCCCACTCCCATCCTGTTGCCCACACCGCGAGGTGAGATGTCGCCCGAGCAACTGAAAGCCTATCTGGAACAGCTTCGGCCGGAAGACTTCGGCAAGTTCACGCCCTGACCACGTTATCTGTGACTGTGCTCGTGAAGGCCATTTTTCGTCTCGCTCTGCTCTCGGTGTTGTCACCGCTGGTGTTAACGTCGTCGTCGATGCTTGCCGCGCAGGCGCCCGACGCACGCAGCGTGGTTGGTCGCGTCGTGCGTCCTGCGCCTTTTCTCGCCGGTGATTCGACGGCGGTCGTGACCGTGCCGGATCAGTGGGTGACGCTGCACCGCGTTTCGCCGAACCTGTCCGGCCCGCTCGACTCCCTTCGCACCGATGCGGAGGGCCGCTATCGCTTTCGCTACTTGCCGAGCGGCGGACCGGAGGCTGTCTATTTCGTATCGGCGACGTACGGCGGCATTGCGTACTTCACCAATCCGTTGCGCTCCATCGAGACTTCGGGTGCGGAAGCGGAGATCGCTGTCTTCGACACCACGTCACGAGCGTTTCCGCTCACCGTGCGCGGACGGCACCTGATCATCGGTTCACTCGACAGTTCCGGACATCGAACGGTCGTGGAAGTCTTCGAGATCTCCAACGACAGTACGCGCACGCTCATCGCACGGGATGAGGAAGACGCCGAGCCGACCTGGCGATTACCGATTCCGCGAGTGGCGACGGAAGTGAAGGCCGGGCAGGGCGACCTGCCCGCCGATGCATTTGTGCAGGCGCCCGGCAGCATCTCGCTTTATGCTGCGCTGGCGCCCGGCCTCAAGCAGATTTCGCTGTCGTATCTCGTGCCTGATCGTGGCTTTCCGCTCGATCTGCTCATCGGTGACGGTGCCGTGGTGCTCGAGGTGCTGCTGGAAGAACCGGAAGCGCGCGTAACAGGCGCGAACCTCGTGTCGGTGGAACCGGTCGCACTCGAGGGACGGCGTTTTCAGCGCTTTCTCGCGCAGGATGTGCGGCCAGGTGATTCGATCACGGTAACCGCGCCGGGCGCAGGCATTGGCGGACGGGGGCTGTACGTGAGTGTCCTGCTCGGCGCCATCGGGCTGCTGATGCTGCTATCACTGCTTCGTGCTGGCATTCGAAAGCAGCGTCCGATTGGCGCGCCGGTGAAGCGGCCAAGCGTGGTCTCGGATGTGCCCACACCGGAGCGCCTCGCGCGCGAGATTGCCGATCTCGACGCAGCCTTCGCTGCACAGGAAACGCCGGCAGATTCAGTGCGTGTTGCATATGAACGTCGGCGCGCAGAGTTGGCGTCGGTGTTACGGGAAGAGCTTGCTCGCACGGGATCGCGCGTGTAAGCTTTCAGAATGGCGGTTCGGACTCGTGGTCCAAATCGACTGACAATTGATCGTGCGCGCGGGACACGGAAGTCGGTGCAATGCCGACGCGGCCCCGCCACTGTATCGGGCACGAGATGATGCACTTCGGCGCATCATGTCACGCTTGCTCAGCCTGTCACTGTTCGGTGCACGACACCGGATGGGAAGACATGAGCACTGCGGCCCGGAGCCAGGAGACGACCCGCGCGCGATTTGTACGAACACCCTCGAGGGGGGGCTCGTGCCGTTGGGGCTCGTCCGTCCGGCGTCGCTACGTCGGAAGACTGCTCCACCTGCCCGGGCATCCTCTTCACTTCGAAAGGATGCCCGTTGTGTTGTGTGGTCCTGTCGCTCACCCTGCGCCGTCATTCGTGATGTCGCGCGTCGTACTCACGGTAGTGTCGATTGTCGCGCTGCTGTTTGCGGCCGCGTGCAACAGCGAGCCGGGCGACAGCGTTGCGGCGGCGGCACGTAACGCTCAGGCCTCCGACTCGCACGGCAATCGCGACTCTGCCACTGCCACGCGCGATGACTTCGATGTCGCGCTGCCCACCGACAATCGACACGCTGAGCGCGTCGTGTCTCTCAATCCCACGTTCACCGAGATCGCATTTGCAATCGGTGCCGGTCGGCAACTCGTCGGCCGCACTACGTGGGACAATCGACCCGCCGAGGCGCTTGCTGTCACCGATGTCGGCGCCGGCATTCGGCCGAACGTGGAGGCCGTGCTCGCGGCCCGACCCACCTTGGTTTTGCTTTATGCCACCGCAGAGAATCGCGCGGCTGCCGCTGCGTTGGAGCGCGCCGGAGTTCGCACGATCGCTCTGCGCACGGTCACCATCGACGATTTTCGAGAAGCCGCATCCGCGCTCGGCGTAGCGCTTGGTCAGCCGGACAACGCGCGTACGCTCGTCGATTCAATCGACGCGACACTCGATCGCGTTCGTACAGCTGTGCACGGAGCACCGCGTCCGCGCGTTGTTTGGCCGTCGTGGGAGTCGCCGGTGCTCGTGGTCGGCAACGAGAGCTTCGAGGCGGAGTTACTCGCAATCGCAGGGGCGGAGAATGTGTTCGCCGATCGCGCCGAGTCAGTCGCCGGCGTGACCATCGAGGAGATCGCCAGGCGCGATCCCGACCTCGTGCTCGCGGGGCCTGATCGACTCGCGCGCTTGCAGGAGAGCGCGCC
>JBGTFN010000124.1:0-3108 GCA_041747275.1 Gemmatimonadaceae bacterium
ACAGCTCCACGCCGGGGAGCGTCTGGGCCGACCTCGGAAGCGAGTCGCCGAAAAACGGCGGCCCAACAACGTCGGTGCAGGCGAGCACCACTAAACCGATGGCTGCTATGGGTCCGAGTCGCATGTCTCCGTGGCAATCTACCGTTGCGTTCTGCTGCAGCGCATCCAACAAGATGCGGCGGGACGGCGCAGCGCGCGAGCGCGGTGCCGCCAGCCGCGCTCCGCGTCGCGCTGTCAGCAGCAGCGCTTCGTTAGGTTCGCTTGGTCCCGCACGCTGCAGCACACGCGATGGATCCTATTCGGGCCGCACGCGCGCGGAGGTAGTGGTGCCGGTGTCTCCGACGACAACGAACACCGTTGCTGATACATTCTGAGCCCGCGAACCCGCACATGCCTTTTTCGGGTACGACAGCACCAATTCAGCTTCCCCATTTTGTCGGCCAAGCAGTTCATCGCGATCCCGCAGCGCCTGCAAGACGCGTCCGGTCACCCGCCAGTCCACAACGCGCGGCTCGCCGAGCGTGCGCCCTGCGCTATCAAGGGCAACGGCTTTGGTGTAATCCGACACGCCGATCTGTGCGCCCCGACGAATGTAGAGAAGCGTAGGCTCTACTCGTAAGAACCTGACGGCATCGCAGAGGCTAACGGTCTCCTCCCAAGACAGCTGTCCGTCCGCACGGACGGGCCCTTCGTACTGCCATCGCTGGCGAGGAAAGACCAGTGATTGCGGCGATCGTACGCAGCCGCTACCGATCGCGATTGCGCCAACTACAGTTACGGTGACGCGGCGCCATGCGGCGTGCGAAGGTGTTTTCATCATCGGTTCTCTTAATCTCGGCTGAGCCTAACGTTGGCGTTCAGCAGCGGGCGAATGAAATAAATGCGAGCGCAGCGAGCTTCCATAGCTCGCCCGACTGCTGCAACGCATCGTTATACAGCAGCTAACGGAAGCTTGCCTGACATCGCTTTACGCAGCCTTGCGCTCCGGGCTACGACAAGAAAATGGCCGTCATCAGCAGACAGGGGTAACCGCCCGCTAAGCGAACGACGCACGGAGCCGAAGCAATACTCTCCTCCCGGATAGATCTCTACCGCGCGAGTGGCGTTCGAAAGCGACCAAAGTGGAAACTCACCGGAGTTGCCTCGGTGCGCGCGAATCAAGACCCGCGCACCCAAGTCGAAGTGCAAGACAGTCGCTCCTGAACGCGTATCTATCCGAAACCCCTGAAGTACCTCACCTTCGAGACGCGCAACAGCCATATCGAGTCTCCTTACTGGGCTCGTATCGCGAACAATGAGGCCATCCCGAAGCTCGAGTCGCCAAGAGGCTGCCGACGCAACGAGCCAGTGCGTGCCGTGCAGGAAGACGCCACGGCGGGCAAACATGGCGCGAACTCGAGCCGACTTCGCGTCGCTGGCACGCGGCTGACGGACCTCGAGTCTTGGGGTGCCAAACTTCATATCGAGCCCGACCTGCAAATCCCAGCGCACCTGCCAACAGGGCAGATCAAAAACTGAGCGGAGAATTTCTACTGCTACTTGCTTCACTTGGCAGACTCCATTGCGGTATAACGTCAGCTTCTGCCACACACGCTACCGCACCCGCGCTTGTCGGCAGCAAGCTTCGTTATGACGCCGCGCGCTTCAGTTGAAGTCGAGCACGAGACATCCCCAGCTTGTGCCCGAGGTCGCGATCATCATCCAAGTGCCATCGGGAGGCAACGACACGGTGGTCGGATGAAACGTATGAGCTGAATCCGGTCCGACGGGTGCCGCGATGACGGTATGGATTGACTGGCGAGGTTCTACGAGGCGGTCCAGGCGGACGGCCGTCAGTCTGAGCGTGTCGGGAGATGACGCGGGCGCCCACCACAGCTTGCGCGGCCCACGCCCCCACGAGGCTGGGCCGCCCACGAAGGAGCCCACGACAAAGTCTCCGGTGCGCACCGCAGGCTCACGGTTTGTCTCGACGCATCGGCGATCGCTGGTTCCCGGGAGGTCCCGGTCCAAGAACAGCGACGCGAGCGCGACGCGCGATTGTACTGTGGGGAAGTTCGCGGCCGCTGTCTCGGCCTCGAGGACCGAGCGCGGCACGGTGGCGAGCGCGTCGAGCCGCGTTGCGTCTTGCGCGACGAGTGAAATGGGAAGTATCAACGCGCCGATAACGTGTCGAACCGCACTTCGAGCGTTCACGAGTCTCTCCTAGTCGGCATAACGTTGCGTTCTGCAGCAAAGGCTCCAAATAGATCAGCTGTGAACGGAGCGGTGCGCCAGCGCCGCGCAGTTACACAGCGTACTGAAGCGCCTTTGACTGCAGCAACGTTCGTTCGGTGGCGTTGGCCTGAGCGAGCTACGCCAATAGCCCAATGAAGTATTCTGCCATTCGTGCTCCGAACATTCCACGCCCGGAATAGCGCCCGTTGACTTCGGGCCGAATGTAAATTTTCGGACCAGTTGTGGTGGGCACGTCACCGAGGAAGAATTCCCACTCTCGAAACAGGCGGCTATCTGGCTCGAGTGCTGCACTGAGTTGCGTCCAGCGCCTGCCGATCTCCTTCCATGCCGCTTCGTCGCCGAACGGCCAAGCCTGCCACTGCATCAGCACACCGAACGCGAAGAGCGTGTCGGGCGGTAGCTTCTCCTCCCCGCCGGCCTGCTGAAGAACGTGTGCCAACTGCGGTACGGGAATCGCGAGCTGCCGTTGCGGGACCGCTGGCTCTGTGAGCGCATGATAGAGGACGTACAAAAGACGAGCAGTTGTCTCGGTATCACGTAGCGGCACAGCCCATCGATCCAGAAGAGCCTGAACGACGAATTCGAATGCCGGCGCGCCCAATGCGACGGCGTCCTCAACCCGCGAAATCTCGGAGAGCGAGAGAATCTTCTTGTCCATGGGTTCCGAAGATGCAGCTACCGAACGTTGAGCTCTGCTGCAGCGCATCCAACAAAATGCGGCCGGACGGACGCCGTGCGCCAGCACGGCGCCCGCCTGCCGCACACCGCATCGCGCTGTCAGCAGCAGCGTATCGTTAGGTGCCGGACATTTCGGAGTGTGCGGTGGCGAACAGCGCGTGCACACAGCTGGGGCAGTTACCAGTGGCAATGGCC
>JBGTFN010000125.1:0-5773 GCA_041747275.1 Gemmatimonadaceae bacterium
ACAGCTCCACGCCGGGGAGCGTCTGGGCCGACCTCGGAAGCGAGTCGCCGAAAAACGGCGGCCCAACAACGTCGGTGCAGGCGAGCACCACTAAACCGATGGCTGCTATGGGTCCGAGTCGCATGTCTCCGTGGCAATCTAAACGTCAAGTTGTGCTGTGGCCGTTCGAATGGTTTGCGGCGGCGGGGCCGCCGCGTGCCGTTCCATACAATGGAGCGGCGGCCCCGGCGCCGCTACCGCAGCCCGGCCAGCAGCACCAACTATCGTAATGTGCCGGGGGGCAGAAGGCTGAACGAGCCGGTTTCGCCACCGGGCGAACGATCTCGCCAGTTGCCTCGTAGCGGCAGAACCCGAGTAGTCCCTCGGAGGTCCATTCCGGCGTCAAGCATCCTCGGATTGAGATCCAAGAGCCAACCCGATCCCATGCGTGTGATCACCAGAGGGTGGCGGATCCCAACGTCGGGCCAGAACGGCGGCCAAAAGTGTGGATTCTCACCCTCATAGACGCCAAAGACGCTATCCGCGCGAGTAGAGTCGATCCGTAGTCTAAAACGTGCCGTATCCGAGATCGGCGAGAGCCGCGCTTCGATCTCGGGATGTATGGTGCGCGGAGTGTCCGCCACCATCGTGAGGGTATAGGACGATCCGTCGGTCCAAGGATTCGGGGTCTCTGAGCCGCAAGCGGCGAGCAGCAGAGAGGAAACGAGTCGGACAAACCTTGAAGTCATCAAGAGTTTAGCGCCGTGCGCAGAACGCTTGAGTTTAGCTGCGGGCGGATCAAATAAGTGCGAGCGAAGCGAGCATCCGAAGACCGCCCGTCGGCTACAACGAATCGTTAGACATCGGGCGCGAGGATCGCGATCATTCACGTCCATAGGCGCGCGCGTCTTCCGCCCAGAACGAGCCAGTTCCCTTCCGGGCATAAACCGGCCACCCGACAACCTGAATGGGTCCGGGCACCGCGTTGTGCTCGATGTGGATCGTCACACTCGTGGCCTGCGGCAATAGTGCATGCACCTCGGTCCCTGCGGCGTCGAGGTCCTCTTCCAGGTCGTCCGAGGCCTCCTGATCGTGGTAGACACGGATCGTGATCCGGTCGTCCTGTGCCTCGACCGTGATGACGCGCATCTCCGGCGTAATCTCACCGAGCAATGCTGTTTGCACCGCAAGCTTGGCCAAGTCGAGGAAGTTCATGCCTGTCGCTGTCGAACGTGGGCTTGTGCTGCAGCCGTTCCAACAAAATGCGAGGGTGCGACCGCCGCAGACTCTTACATGAAGCGGTGGCCGCACCCTCGCTACCGAAGCCCGACTGTCAGTCACCAAGCGTCGTTAGGCTGGACCGAGCTGCGATCTCCACGCGCGCACTCGCGCGAGCAGATCCTCGCCGCCGATCAACCCATCCGCTGCTTCACCGGGCGTGGGCGCAGACTCCTGGCCGAGGGCAGCGAGGTCATGTATGTGCTTAAACGCACTGACTTCCGCGGATGTGAACCGGTTCTGATCGATATCATCGCTGAGCGGTCCGTCGATGCTAGACCAGAATGTCATGAAGTCGCCGCCAGCGAGGAAGCGGTCGACGACGCGAACAACTAAACTGAATGCGGGCGACAATGATTGTAGTCTCAGCCTAACGTTGAGCTCAGCCGCGAGCGGACGTCATAATGCGGCCGCGTAGCGGCCGCCGTCCATAGCCCGCTCGTCTGCTGCGGCGCATCGTTAGACATCCCCGTCGCGATCCAACCGGCGAACGCTGAGCAGGTGCGGGCGGTCGCCGGGCAGGCGGAGGTCGACCGGGGTGAACGTGTTCGCGCCAGTCAGGATGTAGTGCCGCACCTTGCCGAGGGCCGCAGACGTGAGCGTGTAATTCACCTCGGGAGTGCCGAGCCAGAACAGGGCGTTGGCGACGCGCGCTCCATCAGAGGTGTCAGCGTCCCACGCGAACGAGCCGGATGCCTCCAGGCAGAAGCAGATCGCGTCGAGCGCCTCGAGCGACAGTCGCTCGGCGAGCGCGGCGTCCACCAGCTTTAGCACGTGATGGGTCGCTATGGCGAACTCGCCGCCCATCGGCACCGAGTGGAGCTCCGAGAACACGGTCCCGGCACTGACCGCCCGGCGGTCGAACGCGCCGGCCACGTCTGCGGCAAGCTCCTCCACCGTTGCGTGCCCCTCGAAGAAATGCCGGAGGACAATCTCTTTCACGCCTTTGAAGCCCGTGGATGTTTAACGTGAACTGGATCGACCAATATAAGCGCAGCTCGCAGCCGAACTCCGCCAACCCACATAGCATACTGTGCTGCTCACCTGGCAAGTGCAAACCGCGGATTTCCGCCTAAGGCAAGTACAGCGAGGCAGGTCTGATGGTTCGGCGCATCTATACCCGCCAGGGCGTGGCTGTCGCGATCACGAGGCAGCCACGCCTGGTGACTTCACCACCTTCATCTGTCCGGCCCCTCGGTCAGCAGTTCGAACCGCGACAAGAAGATTGGCCCGACGCCGGGTGGTCTGCAGAAAAAACCGGCTCAATCAACGGGGGAGGGGCAGCACTGCCCCGCACTGCGATTGTCACAGTTCCGCGTCGTCCTCCGATTCCAGCAGATGGAGCCGTGCACGCCAAATGGCCTCTCGGATGGCGGCCTCCGTTGCTTTGCTGATCGAACGTCGGAGCAGGCGTGTGTCTGCGTCGGCCTTTACACCCCCGGCAAACTCGCACTGGATGCGAAGCCCCGTGTCGACCCGGCTCGGACGGACCGTGCGTACGGCCACGTCCGGGAAGCAGTCTTGCAGCGCCGGCTCCAGGACATCCTGGGTGCCGAACAACAATTGGCGCAGGTGGGGCGCATGAACAAAGTTCGCCACCAGACAGGGCTGTGTATAGCTCAGCGTCACCGTGATGGCGCTCAACCGATTCTTCAGCCGTTCTGGAACTCCAGTGAGGAATCGCTCCGGTTCATCCCTGCGCCAGTCAGGGGCCACCGGGGGGAGGGTAATGCCGGCGGCCACGCGCGCTATCGAACGCTGCGCCGACGCAGCAGCAACCATCCGGCCACGTACGTAACCAAGTGCGAACTCACGAGGACGTGCTTTGGCGATGTAGCCCCCCTCCGACGCCTTCACCGTCGGCAGAATCTTCTGTTTCCAGACATACGGTGAGACGAGCTTCTCCAGTTTCTGCGATTGACCAGTCAACACCCACGCCTCGGCGCCTGTCGACACCAGTTGATCACCCATCAAGTCGAGCTGGACCCAGAAGTCGCGACACTTTCTGCCCTGCGCGAAGTAGTCCGATGCGAGAGTGAACGTCGTTGGTAGGTGCTCAAGCAGGAACTTAATGTATGCGGCCACGCTATCCTTTCCCACCGAGCGCCTTCTCACCGCGCGTGCTTCGCCAGCTTCAGGTTGCGACGGCAACCATGCGATCATCGCGCTCTTGGGCAAAGGCAACCGGAATCGCTGCCGCTGATAGTCTGGCTGACAGCGCTTGATGATCCGACGGTAGGTGTCGTCGAACCGTCCGTCGGCATGCTCGTACGCGAGAGTGGCAATCTGCTGCAGCCGCCCAACAAACCGTTGGAGGATGTGAACGCCGAAGTCGACCAACTTCACCGGATCGATCCGCACCGACTTCGTGCGACTCATCACCTTCACTGGCTGGCCGGCCTTCTCGCTCTCGCCAACGCGCAACGCCAGCTCTAGCAGCGGCCGCACCTGGCTCAGTGTCAGGGCCGGGCAATGATCGTGGAGCATGGACGAACGCCTACGACGACGCGCGTACACGAAACGCACGACCTCCTCGCAGTCTTGCAACAATTGGCTCTTGTCGCGCGCCGCGTTCCAATCGCGGGAGCAGTGGTTGTGGTTCGCCCACAGCCAGTCTCTTGTCAGCTCGACGGCATCGTCTTCCGTGCGGGATTGCCACCACCAATGGTAGGCCAGCGCCCGTACAGCGCGCCGACGTTCACCGTATGCGCGAAGCCCGTGCTCGAGAAACGGCTGGGCGATGCTGCGTGCGCTGACAACCACAACATCCGGCCGAGTACGACGAGTAATCGGGAGCTGCAGCGACCGTGCTCGCCACGCGTTGACATCGACGTACTCGATTTCGCCCGTCGCCAGCTTTGCTGCAACGTGGTGCAGCGCGCGTACGCCGAACATCGAGGAATCTTCAAGACTCAGCGAATGCGGGTCGAGCAGGTAGGCGCCGGGGCCGAATGGCAGTCGGCAGCCGTTTTCTTGCGCTTGCCAGCAACGTGCCGCGGGAAAGGCCTCCATCGTGCCGCGTTGTTCGGGAAGTCCGCGATGCGTGAGCAGATCGATCACAGAACCGGTGAGTCCCCCAGGTCCGCGTAGAGAAAATAGAGGTACCTCGTCGTCGAACATGTAGATGAGGTGCGCCCCGCCCCCCGGTGAGGAGAGGACAAAGCTCGGATCGCCAAGCGCCTCGCGAACGATCCCTGCGCGGGCGCGGAGATCGTGGTCATTCTTGCCACGGTCCAAATCAATCAGCAGATGACGCGTCATCGAGATGCGACGTGTCCGATCAGCGTCCACCTGCTCACGACGTGCGGCATAAACAGCCAAGGACGCTTGCTGATCGAGGTGCGAGGACAGGTCTGCGTCGTTGAGCGGAGGATGCTGTTTCGTCGGGATTCGCTTCCACGGGGACCTCAGTCTACGAGTCCAGTCAAACGCCTGTATCGCGTACTCGTACGCATGGAAAACGAACAACCGCTTGAAGATCGCAATGTCCTCCGGGGCGACGGGAGGTCGGTTGCCGGGGGAAGGCACGCCGAGGTTCTCGACCGTGACGAGGGCATTCGTGGCTTCGACAGTGTTCCTCCGTGAGTACGTCGCATTGAAGCGCGTGGGAGTCCGTGAACGGGAGTGGTCGCGTGGGTGATAGGTTGATCGCGTGCGTGACATCGGCGTGTTCGGCGATGAGCGTTGCCGTGCTCGGGGCGGAGATCATGTCGCAGTCACCCTGCTGCCGGCAGTTTCATGGCAATGGGCGACCCAGACGTGGTCCGGTGGGGGACCTGGAGCACAGAGCCTAGGGCTCGGGGCTTTTTCCGTACGCCATGGTTTCGATGGGGCCTCGGGGCGCCGGCATCTGCGAGCGCCCTTCATGTCACCGGGTCGAATCCGAGTCATCGACCCGAGCTGATGCGGTGCCCTTGAGGCGGGTCTGATCCGAAGACCCTTGGGGGGAGCCGAGGCATTTTCCCCGTGCGCCGGCTCCCCTACACTCTGATGTCGGCATAGATGCCGCTCTCGAAAATGCAGCATCGCCATCGTCTGGTAGACGATTCGCGCTTCCACACAGGCTGGGGCAATAACGATGCCCGTCGGCTTCCAGATGCCCGCCGCCACCTCGGCCGACGACCCACGCTACTGCCCCACCTGCGCCCGGACGGAGGAAGGAGGGGTGCCCCGCTGGCGATGCCCCTCCCAACAGTCGGGATCCTGACGGGTCACGGAGGGCCCACGCCAGCAGCATGGACACCTCCGGACCGAACGTGCTTCCTGACGTGTCAGGAACGTCGTACCGCTGGAGCGAGCGCGGGTGCAGCAGTTGGCCGGGTGATTGAGCGTGTCGCAATCACCGGACTCCCCAACGCGGGGACCTCGTGCCCGCGACAGGTACCACCCGGGTCATGATTTCTTGAGGCCATCCCGCACCTCTCCCCTTCCCTCCCGCAAGGTCGCCGCCGTCGCCTCCAATCGGGCAACCTGGTCGCGAAGCGCAGCGATCTCCCGCGCATGAGCGGCATCGACC
>JBGTFN010000126.1:0-10444 GCA_041747275.1 Gemmatimonadaceae bacterium
ACTCAAACGGCATGCGGGGTAGCTCCATCGGGGCGATCACGGTGCAAGGGTGGCACGATTGGCGCGCGACGCCGAGGGGCGGTGTCACAACCAAAGGCGGGCACGGATCCGGACGGGAATATAGGTGCGCGTTCGCGATGACGCGACCACTGCACAGACATTCGCTATTCGCCCCAAAGTACGAGTGCTGTCAAGAGCCTTTGTCCACACAAGCACACTCGTGCGCAGCGTTGTGATATGGCGTGCCAAGCCTCGATGCGCTGCCGACTGCGTCGTGGCTGCTGCTCCGGGCCGTTACCTTTTACCGGTGAGCGATTGACACGCCACGATGGAGTTCACTGACACTCTGTTTCGCGTGCCCTGTCGGCACGGAGGCTTGTTCGATGAGTGCGTCCACCGCCCCCTCCCGGTCCACGCGAACCCTGCGTCCGGTGCTACCGGGCCTTTTGCTCGCCACGCTCACGTTGCTCTTCGGCTTCGGCCTTGGCGTCGTGTTCGGACTCAACGAGGACATCATCAAGTCGCGACTCAGCGCATCCGCCGACGCCGTGAGCGCCGGAGTGTACGCAGACGACGCCGCGAAAAAGGCTGTGCTCGACAAGTCGTGGATCTATATGCAGCGTGCGCACCTGCACGCGGGCGGCCTTGGCGTCGTCGCACTGGCGTTGTCCATGGTGGTCGTGCTGATCGGCACCGGCCCGCGCGTGTCACGAGCGACAAGTCTCGGACTTGGTGTGGGCTCGCTCGGTTACGCGGTGTACTGGCTGCTGGCCGGATTCCGCGCACCAGGCCTTGGCAGCACGACCGCCGCGAAGGAGTCGCTCAAGCTGCTGGCCATCCCGTCGTCAGGACTGGTGGTCGTTTGCACCGCGACAGTGGCCGTGCTGCTCGTGATGGCCATGCGACGACATAGTGCGAACGTGTAGACTAGAAGAAGTCCTGCAACCAGTCCTTCACACGCTGTGCGAGCTTGTCCACGCTCGTGCCGGAAAGACCCGCGCGCCGCACTACCGCTCCGCCCAATGCCACGCGATGCGCACCGTACAGCGCGAGACCGGTCACCGTTGCGAAACGTGGCTCGTCCACCAGCTCGCGCAGGCCGCTCAGCCGACCGCTTGGCAGTCCGACCCGCACGTTGACGCTGAACACATCGGCAGCCAGTTCGGCGACGCCTTCGAGCGCCGCACCGCCGCCGGTGAGCACGAGGCCCGCGTTCAGCTTGCCCGAATAGCCGGCGGTGGTGATCTCACGCTGCACGAGATCAAAAATCTCATCCATGCGCTGATGAATGATGTGCGACATCAGTTCACGCGAGAGGTGCCGCTCCGCGTGTGACGTGGTCGCCGGCACGGCAATGAGCTCGTCGCGATTCATCATCGGCTCGTACGCGCAACCGTACGCTTCCTTGAGCTGCTCGGCGTCGTGCTGCGTGACGCCAAGTCCGTGTACGATATCGGCAGTGACGTTGTTGCCGCCGTAGGGGAGCGACCCGATATGACGGATCTTGCCCTCGTGAAAGATCGCCACGTCGGTGGTGCCGGCGCCAAGCTCCACCAGCGCGACTCCCATCTCCTTTTCTTCCTCGGACAGCACAGCAAGCGCACTCGCCAGCGGCTCGAGCACAAGCTCCTTCACCTTGAAACCGGCCTTTTCCACGCTGCGCCGCAAGTTCATCGAGGGCGCACTGCCGATGGTGACGAGATACATCTCCGTTTCGAGTCGCGTGCCCACCATGCCGACGGGATCACGAATGCCGAGCGTCTGGTCCACGCGGTATTCCTGCGGGATAGCGTGCAGCAGCTCACGGTCCTGCGGAATCGCGAGGGCACGCGCCACCTCGTTCACACGATCAACGTCAGCACGAATGATTTCATCGTTGCTGATCGCGACCACGCCCGTGCTGCACATCGCGCGCACATGTTCGCCTGCAATGCCGACATAGACCGAGTCGGCACTGACGCCGGCGAGGCGTGTGGCTTCATCGAGTGCCTTCCGAATGGATTGCGTGGCCTCCTCGATATTCGACACCACACCACGGCGCAAACCCTGTGTGCGCGCCTGACCGACGCCGAGCACGCGCAACATGGGTGCGCGAGGCAGCTCGCCGCCCACCGCCGCTACGAGAGCGGTGGTGTGTGCGGTGCCGATGTCCAATGCTGCAATGATGGGTTCAGTTATCATGGAAGTCTGGCGATCACCTGGTCTCGGAAGCGCAAGTCCAACTCCACCGCCTGCAGGCGGCGCCGCGCAAGATCCGCTTCGACTGGTAATATGTCCGCGAGACGCGTCAGGGTCACGTCATCGCGCGTCCGGAGGTCGATTTCGCCGAAAGACAGGCGAAAGTCGGTCGCGTTTTCACGTCTCGCGGATGAGAGCCGGGCCCAGAGGTCCGGCGCACCTTCACGAATCCTCGAGAGCAGGCGCAGGAGCGTGGAGTCGGCCTGAGCGACGATCGGCACATCGACGGGAGTGCGTGTCGGATCGATCGGCAGCACATCGCCCACCGAGTCAACGGGCGCGAGGCCTGCCTCCGATGGCGCAAGCGCGATGGGCACGCGCTCCTCGACGGTCACGAGCAGCGTCGACGGCAGTCGGCGCGTGACGAACGCGCGCACGACCATAGGGTGTTCACTTACTCGCTCCCCCAGTGGCTCGAGCGGCATCCACACCGACGCCGTGGTATCGAGCGCCAGACGCGCGACGAGATCCGATGGATCACTATAGCGCAGTCCGTCGAACTCGATGCGTCGCACGTGGAAGTAGTCGAAGTTGGCAAGCAGCTTCGGACCCCACCACGGGGTGGAGAGCAACGTGATTGCGGCCGCGCCGATAGCGCCCCATCGCAGCCAGCGTCGCCACGGATCAGGAATCATGAGCTGCGTTTCGCGGAGCGGTGCTGTCCCAGCTACGAGAAATCACGTGGCGGCATCCGCGAGCCACTCGTGCCCCACACGCGTGATGTCACCGGCCCCCATCGTGACAAGCACATCGCCCTCGCGCACAATGGAGTCGAAGGCCTGCACACACTCGCTGCGCGCACCCCGCCAGACAGGCGCGCGACCTTGCGCGCTCATCGCGGTAGCAATCAACTCGGACGAAACGCCTTCGATCGGCTGCTCTCGAGCAGGATAGATATCGCAGAGCAGGCATGCGTCGGCCGTGGCCAACGCGGCCCCAAAAGCATCGGCGAAGTCGCGCGTGCGCGAGAAGAGGTGCGGCTGAAACGCGACCACGAGTCGTCGCTCGGGATACGAGGCGCGTGCGGCTGCGATGGTGGCGGCGACCTCAGTGGGATGATGCGCGTAATCGTCAACGACGAGCACACCGCCGCGAGACCCGAGCCGCTGAAATCGGCGCTCCACGCCTCCAAAACGAGCAAGTCCAGGCAGCATGCTCTCGACCGTGGCACCCACCATGAGTCCCGCGCCCAATGCCGCAAGTGCGTTCCGCACATTGTGCATGCCCGGCACACGCAGCACCAACTCACCGCACGGCCTGTCGTCGTACGTGAGTCGCGAACTCGAGCCGCCCTCGGCGAACCGCACTTCGTGTGCGATAAGGCGCGCGTGGCGGGCACCGAGGTGTGGTGGCTGCAGGTCGCTGGCGACGTCTGCGGCAATCGCCGAGTAGCGCACCACTTCACGCGTTGCATTCTGCGTGAGACGCGCGGCGCCGTCGTCGTCGTTGCACAACACCACCGCACGCGCCGGTTGCATGAACGCGCGAAACGTCGCGTTGATATCCTCGAGGTCTTCGTAGATATCGAGGTGATCGGCTTCGATGTTGAGTACCACAGCGACCGTCGGCGTCAGCGCGAGAAACGAACGATCGTATTCGTCGGCTTCCACCACATACAGGTCATCGCGACCGGCGCGCAGGTTGCTGCCCCACGCTTCCACCCGCCCGCCGGCGATGCCCGTGGGATCCTGCCCCGCAGCCGTCAGCGCTTCGGTGGTCATCACCGTGGTCGTGGTCTTGCCATGCGTGCCGGCGACCGCGATCACCGTACCACCGTGCACCGCTTCCCCGAGTGCTTCAGCGCGGCGTATCACCGGCAGGCCGAGTGCGCGCGCGGTGACCAGTTCGGGATGCGTTGCCGGTACAGCCGATGTGTACACGACCGCGCGCGCGTGCTGCACCAGTGACTCGTCATGCGGGTGCACTGCCACACCGAGACGCACGAGATCAGGCGCACCGAATGGATTCGAATCAGTGCCCTGCACCCTTGCACCGCGGCGCACCAGCAACTCGGCAAGTCCGCTCATGCCGGCGCCGGCGATACCGACGAAGTGCACGGGACGTGAATCAGCAGGATCGATCAGGGGCGTCATGGCACGTTGAGCACGAGGGTGGCGATCGCTTCCGCTATTCGAGCGGCCGCATCGGGCCGACCACGCGCGATCGCGGCTTCGGCCATTCGCTGCCGAACCTCAGGTTGCTGTTGCAGCTCACGCATCGTGGCGTCGAGCGCCGGACCGCTGAGTTCGCGTTGCGGCAAATGAACCGCGGCGCCAGCCGCAGCAAGCGTGCGCGCGTTGTGCGCCTGATGATCCTGCGCCGCCGTGGGCAGCGGCACGAGCACCGTCGGAATGCCCCATGCACACAACTCGGCAATCGTCATCGCTCCGGCGCGAGCGACCGCAACATCCACGGCTGCGTACGCATCCGCGATTGGTGACAGGTACGGCTCGACGCGCACACGATCCGACGCGAGATGCGCATGTGTATCGTAGTGTGCGCGCCCGGTCGCCCAGATCACCGTCATGCCGTCGGGAATGCCACCGTCGCACCAATCCGCAATCGCAGCGTTGAGCGCCGCTGATCCCTGGCTGCCGCCCACCACCAACACGGTGAATGTGTTCGCGCGCAGCGCCCACCGCGTTCGTGCACGCTCCCGCCGCTCGGGGGACATATCCGGCGGTGCGATCGGGTTGCCGAATGCGGCGACACCCGTGCGCGGTCCAGTCGAGAGTCTTGATTCCGCCTCCGGGAACCCAAGGGAGACGAGCGTGGCACGCGGGGCAAACAAGCGTGTGACCTTACCGGGGAAACTGTCGCACTCGTGCAATACGATTGGCACGCGATGCAGGCGCGCCCACGCGAGGGCGGCCGCGGCCGCGTAACCGCCCGTGCCGATCACGCAGGCCGGAGCATCCTGTTCGGCGATCTGCGAGATCGTGCGAAGCGCCGACATGCCACCGCTGAGCGTTCGCCAGTTGCGCAGCGGCGCGGTACGGTAGAGCGGATGCAGTTCAAGCAGCGTGTGAGGAAACTCGGTGGACGGCAACACATCACGCTCGATGCCACGATGAGCACCGATGAAGTACGGACGCACCTGTGGAGCGCGCTGCACGAGGGCGCGCGCAATCGCGAGTCCGGGATACAAATGTCCACCTGTACCGCCACCAGATACGAAGACGCGCATGCGGTCAGTTGCTTCCCGACGCGAACGGATCGGTCGCGGACGTGCCGAAGCGCCGTTCGCGCACGCTGCCGATGTTCACCAGCATGCCCGTCATGATCATGGTGAGCACCAGATTCGAGCGTCCCCACGAGATGAACGGCAGCGTCAGGCCGGTGTTCGGCAGCAAGTTGATTGTCACGCCCACATGCACGAAGGCAGTCAGCACGGTGATATACGTGAGGCCGATCGCCACGAGTGACTGGTAGGGTGTACGGGCCGTGCGCGCGATGCGAAAGCCGAGCCAGCCGTAGGCCGCGAACGCCGCAACGAGCAGTGTCATGCCGATGAACCCGAACTCTTCACCGACGACGCTCGCGATGAAATCGTTGTAGGCGAGTGGCGTCCAACCGCGCTGCTGATTCCCCTCGCCGAATCCGACGCCCGCGACCCCGCCGCTGCCCACCGCGATCAGCGACTGAATCTGCTGATACGCCAGACCTGACGCGTTGGCGTCGCCCTCGGTGATGCCCGAAAAAAAACTCACCAGTCGATTCCAGAAGTACTGCTGGCCGACGATGCGCTGTGCGAGCAGCGGAATGGCGAGCAGACCCAGAAAAACGAAGTGCGCCATGCGTGCACCGCCCGCGAACAGGATCACTGCCATGAGCAGACAGAAGGTCATGGCCATGGAGATGTCGGGCTGGATGAGCGCGATGATCGACAGCGCGCCAATGACCACAAGAAACGGCCCCAGTCCCTTGCCGAGCCGGCGCAGTGCGGCGCCTTTCTTCACAAGCAGCATCGGCGTCCACAGGATCACCGCGAGCTTCGCGAACTCGGCCGGCTGCAGCGACTGTCCGAACAGGAATCGGCGCGACCCGCCATGACGCGGTGCTATGCTCTCCGTCCACGGCAGCACTGTCACGAGCATGGCCAGCAGGCTTAGTATCATGATCGGCCACGCGAGCGATCGCCATCGCTCAGCGTCGATCTTGGCCACGATTGCGAAGACGACAAGACCCGCGAGCACGCCTTGCGCCTGCTTCACAAGGAAGTAGTGCGGCTCGAGGCGCAGGTCGACGGCAGTGAGCGCACTCGCGCTGTACAGCACCACGAGTCCGATCGAGACGAGCACCAGCATCACGATCACCAGGGCGCGCGCTTCGACTCCAGTGCGCCACCGCTCCCTGACTCCGTGCACCAATGGGGAGTTCGCGCCATCACCCGCAGACTCACGAGCATCGCTGGCAGAAACGCCAAACGTGTCAAATACTGGGCTGGTCACGCTTCGCCCCGCGCCAGCGCACCAAAGCGCAAGCCGCGCTCCGCATAGTTCCGGAACATGTCGAAGCTCGAGCACGCCGGTGACAACAGCACGACATCACCCTCCGATGCAATCTCGCGCGCGGTGGACACGACGCTGTCGAAGTCCGCCTCGCGCATCCACTGAACCTTCGCAGCATTCGGGCCGAGCTCGCCGTGCAACTCACGCGCTGCCTGTTCGCCTGCTTCACCGTAGCACAGGACGGCCTTGCCGCACACCTTGATTGGTTCGGCCAGCGACGTGTACGGCTCACCCTTGTGGCGTCCACCAAGCAGCAGGATGGTCGGGCGCGTCATGCCCTTGAGCGCGACGAGCGTGGAATCCACGTTTGTCGCCTTCGAGTCATTGATCCAGAGCACGCCATCCCGTTCGGCAACCGGCTCGAGCCGGTGCGGCAAGGCCGCGAACCCCGCCACCGCCCGCGCCATGATCTCGCGCGAAGCCGGTGTCGCATTCGCCGCATGCGCTCGCACCACAGCCAGCACAGCGCCGAGCACGTTGGCGACGTTGTGATCACCAAGCAGTGGCATGTCGGCGCGCGGCATGAACGGCGTGCCGTCAACCATCAACAGGGCGCGGCCGCGATCGTACCATGCGTCCGCCTCGTGCTGCACGGAGAATCGAGCGATGTGTCCGGGCACGCTCTGCATCATCGACGCGATGTCCGACGAGTCTGCCGACACCACCCATCGCGACGATGCATCGGCGTTGGCGATGAGTCGTCGCTTGTCCGCGTAGTAGGCTTCCACCGACGGATAGCGGTCCAGATGATCCGCGCTGAGCGTGGTCAGCACACCGACATCCGGCCGGAGGCCTGGCGTGTCATGCAACTGAAAGGACGACAATTCGAGCGCCGCCCACTCCGGACGGTGTTCCCGAATCGCCACATCGCACAGCGGAACGCCGATGTTGCCGGCATCCACCGCGTCGCGGCCAAGCGCACGCAACAGGTGGCCGATCAGCGCCGTGGTCGTGGTCTTTCCATTGGTACCGGTGACGGCGATCGTGCGCAACGCAGGCATGAGTCGTAGCGCCACCTCGATTTCGCTGACGACAGGCACACCAGCATCGCGAGCGGCGACCAACGGCGGCACTTCGGGCGGCACACCCGGACTCACGATCACAAAGGCGGCGCGCGCGATGCGCTTGAGGTCATGCGTGCCAACGTCCACCGACACGCCGATCGCGCGCAACGAATCGGCCGACGTTCGGGTCGCCTCGGATTCAGATCGGTCTGACGCGTACACACGAAAGCCGATTTCGCGCATCAGACGTGCGGCGGATGCTCCGCTCGCTGCAAGCCCGATGATGGCGACTTCCCCCGCCCGCAAGGCGAGCAGACGCGCCACATCTGACGCGGTCTCTCTGTCGCGTACGGCATTGACGGTGTAAAGTGAGTCGGGAGCGGCCATGGCGTCAGCGCAGCTTGAGCGTGCTCAAGCCCACGATCGCACACAGCATGCCGATGATCCAGAAGCGCACGACAACCTGTGTTTCGGGCCAGCCGAGCATCTCGAAATGGTGATGCAGCGGCGCCTTCCTGAAAACCCGGTGCTTCTCTGCGTACTCGCGTCCGTGTCGCTTGCGGCGGTACTTGAAGACGGACTTCTGAATGATCACGGACATCATCTCGGCCACAAACACCGCGCCAACGATCGCGAGCAGGAACTCGGATTTGAGCAGGATGGGAATCACCCCGAGCGCGCCACCCAACGCCAGTGAGCCCGTATCGCCCATGAAGACCTGCGCCGGATGGGCGTTGAACCACAGAAATCCGATGCACGCGCCGACGAGCGCCGCACAGTAGACGGTGAGTTCGCCTGCGCCACGCAGGTAAAACAGTTGCAGATACGCGCTCGTATCGACGCGCCCAAGCACATAGGCGAAGATGCCGAATGTGATGAGTGCGATGGCGACGAGTCCCGTGGCAAGACCATCGAGTCCGTCGGTGAAGTTGACGGCGTTGCTCGTGCCGGCCACGATGAACGTGACGAACGGGACGTACAGCCACGCGGCCCATGACGCGATGGGCACGATGAGCAGGTACTTGAAAAACGGAACGGTCGTGGACGCGCCGGGCAGCGACGATAGCGGCTGCAACCAGACGTAGAGTCCGAGCGCGAGTCCGCAGATTACCTGGCCGGCCAGCTTGTATCGCTCGACGAGTCCCTCGTTCTTCAGCTTCTCGCGCTTTTGCTTGAGCTTCAGGTAATCGTCAAGGAACCCGATGGCGCCCATCCACAGCGTGACCGCCATGGCAAGCAGCACATAGCGATTGTCCATGCGCGCAAACAGAAATGCCGGTATCAGTCCTGCCGTGATGATGATGAGCCCACCCATCGTCGGCGTGGATCCCTTCTCGAGATGCGTATCGGGCGTGCCTTCGCGGACCACCTGATGCACGGCCATTCCGCGCAGTCGCGCGAGAATGACGGGACCGACGATGAATGTGAGCAGCAACGACGTCACGAACGCTGCGGCCGAGCGGAACGTGATGTAATTAAGCAGGTTGAAGAGCTGGAACTCATTCGCCAGCGGCTGCAGCAGATGGTAGAGCACTCAGGACGTCGCCCAGGAAGTGAGAGGAGGAAGCACGCGTTCGAGCCGCACACCCCGCGAGCCCTTGAGCAGCACCATGGCGTTGCGCGCAAGCACCGATTCGAGGCGCAGCCACGCTGCCTCCGGATCCGCGGCCGGCAGGACCTGCGGGTTGTTGGGCGCCACACGTGCGAAGGCTGCCGCAAACTCGCCCACCGCGACTACGATATCCACCCCGTTGTCGAGCGCATTCAGGGCGTCGTGGGCAATCGCATCGTGCTGCGCGTCACTGTGCACACCGAGTTCGCGCATGGTACCCAGCACCGCGACTCGCTGCCGCCCGAGACCCACGCGCAGCAGCAGCGCGAGCGCCGCGCGCATCGAGGGCGGATTGGCATTATATGCGTCGTTGATCACCGTGAGTGCTCCGATCGATTCCCAGCCGCCGCGCATTTCGGGCACGGTCATGCTGGACAACGCGTTGGCGGCCTCGCCCATGGGAATGGCAAACTGCGCAGCAACTGCGAGCGCAAGCATGGCGTTCACACCCTGATGCTCGCCGCGCATGGGCACGACCGCCGTTACGGCATCGACAGCGACAGCGTCGTCGACGCCGTCAACAGCTGCGACAGCTGCGACAGCTGCGACAGCTGCGCCCCCCACAGCACCGCCGAAGTGCACACGTACGTGGCCGTCGTCGCCAAGCTCCCAGCGCGTGGCGTGCACGTCGCCGCTCTCGAGACCCGCGCGCACCACATGTATTGCACCGGACTGCGCAGCCGCCTTCGCCAGGTCCTCCTCGTGGCTCGGAACAATGGCAAGCCGCACGTCGTGAAACAGCGCGGCTTCCTCCTGCAATACGCCATCGAGGTCACTCAGCCCCTCGAGATGCTCCTCACCGATCGACGTAACCACCGCAATGTCCGGCTCGCAGATATCGCGCAACTGCGCGATCTCCCCGGGAGAGTTCGTGCCCACCTCCACCACCGCAACATCCGCATGCGGCGGGATCGCGAGCAGCGTGAGCGGAACACCGATCAGATTGTTGTAGTTGGCCGCAGTCGCGTGCACACTGAGGCGCGACGAGAGCACGGCGCGCAACATCTCCTTGGTGGACGTCTTGCCGTTGGAGCCGCCGACTGCCACGACCGCCCCCCCCCAGACTCGGCGCCACGCGC
>JBGTFN010000127.1:0-8288 GCA_041747275.1 Gemmatimonadaceae bacterium
AGGCAGCGAGAGTCGCGAGTGGAGTGCGCTCGGTGACGCTGTGTGCCGATCGGCCGACGGGTGAGCACGACGCGGCAACGATTGTCATTGAAGTGAGGCTGCGCGACGACGCGGTGCGATATCTGCTGGTGACAGGCGAGCAGAAGGGTCGCCTCGTCGAAGCCGACTGGCGGCCCGTGGCAGAGCTGATTGGCCTCTGCCTGCGGGACGCCGACATTCGCGCCTCGCTCGAGATCGAGCTGTCGGCGCGGGTCGCCGAGGTCGCGACGCAACGCGCGTTCATCGAGCGTATCATCGATTCACTGCCGGTGGGGCTCTACGTCGTGGACCGCGACTATCGCATCCACGCATGGAACCTCAAGCGCGAAACCGGGCTGCAGGGCGTTTCGCGGCAGAGTGCCCTCGGCCGCACCATCTTCGAGGTGTTGCATCGCCAGCCGGCTGCAGTGCTGAAGCGCGAGTTCGATGAAGTGTTCACCTCCGGCCGTCTGCAGCAGTTCCAGATGGAGAGCAAGGCGACGGGTGTGGTGCGAACCTTTCGCATCTCGAAGATTCCCATGCGCATGGATGATGCACGACGCAATCACGTCACGCACGTGATCACGATCGGCGAGGACATTACCGACTGGCGATCGGCGCTCGATCGCACGGCGCAATCGGAGAAGCTCGCGGCGCTCGGACAGATGGCGACCGGCGTCATGCACGAGATCAACAATCCGCTGGCCACGATCGCGGCGTGCGCAGAGACCTTGTCACTGCAGGCGGAAGACGCCCGCCGCGTCGGCGAGCGTGCGGCCGGCGTACCGGCAGGCGATCCGCGCGAACTGCTGCACATCATCGACCTGGAAGTGCAGCGCTGCAAGAAGATCGTGCAGGGGCTGCTCGATTTCGCGCGGCCCAAGCCGGTGCATCTCGACGATGTGGATCTGAATGCCGTGGTGCGCCAGGTCATGTTCCTCATGCAGCACCATCCGCGTGGCAAACGGGTATCGCTGGTGACGGAACTCGAGGAATCCGCGCCGCTGCTTGTGCGGGGGGATGCCGACCGTCTCGTACAGGTGCTCATGGCGCTTGTGCTCAACGCCCTGGATGCGAGCGCCGATGGTGTGCGCGTGCTCATACGTACATTGAAGGTATCGCTTGCAAGTCAGGCAGGTGGTTGCGCCATCGACGTGGTGGATGAGGGGCACGGCATTCCTCACGAGGCGATGTCCAAAGTGTTCGAACCGTTCTTCACCACGAAGGACCCGGGGCGCGGGACAGGACTCGGACTGTCAATCTGCTATGGACTGATCATGGAACACGGAGGAGTCTTGGCGGTGGACAGCGCGCTCGGACGGGGGGCGACGTTTCGCATGCTGCTTCCGGAACTCGGCGCGCCGCCGCTCGCTTCGGGCGCCGGCATTCCAGCGCTGGTACACGAACCCATCGGGAGCGCGGCGTGATGAGTGACTCGAACGAAGAGGCGGTGTCGCCCGCACCAATCCGCGTGCTCATCGCGGAGGATGAACCGCACCTCGGCACGATCCTCGAACAGTTTCTCGTGGCGCGCGGATTCAGTGTGGCCTCTGCACGAGACGGGCATCGCGCCCTCGACCTGTTGCGTCTTGAGCAGTTCGACGTCGCGCTGCTCGATATAGTGATGCCGGGCATCGATGGCCTCGACGTACTTCGACAGGTGCGTGAAGATCCGTCGCCGCCCGAAGTCATCATCATCACCGGCAACGGTACCATCGAGACGGCGATTGCCGCGCTCAAGCTGGGTGCATACGACTTTCTTGCCAAGCCGTATCGCATGGCGGAGATCGAAGTACTCGTACGCCGTGCGTGGGAGAAGCGCATGCTCGCGCGCGACAACGCGATCCTGCACACCCTGCAGGTGCGGGAGCAGGGAGGAACGGCGCCCGCATTCATCACGGGCTACGCGCCGTTGCAGGCTGTGCTGGCGCTGGTGGAGCGCGTGGCGCCCAGTACATCACCAGTCCTCATCAGCGGTGACTCGGGCACCGGGAAAGATCTCGTGGCCCGACTGCTGCACCATCACTCGGGGCGCGCGCTATCTCCGTTTGTCGATCTCAACTGCGCGGCGCTTGCCGAGCAGGGTCTCGAGACTGAACTCTTCGGCGTGGAACGTGGCGCGTTTCCCGGGGCTGACCGGCGTACGCTGGGCCTGCTCGAGCTGGCAACCGGTGGAACGATCTACCTCGACAATGTGGCCGACCTCGACCTGCGACTGCAGGCGAAGTTGTTGCGCGCGCTCGAAACGGGCAGCTTCTATCGGGTGGGCGGTTCGCAGAAGGTCGACGTCGACGTGCGTGTGGTTGCGTCCACGACGCGCGACCTCACGCGCATGGTGGCGAGCGGCGCAATGCGCGAGGATTTCCTGCATCGCATCAATACAATTCGTGTGCAGTTGCCGACGCTGCGCGAGCGCGTCACCGATGTGCCGCTGCTCGCAGAACACTTCCTTCGCCAGTTCGGTGCACCCACTCCGCCACGATTGACGGGCGAGGCGGTCGCGGTCCTCGAGCGCTACCGTTGGCCGGGCAACGTGCGTGAGTTGCGCAACGTCATGGAACGCGCGGCATTGCTTGCCACCAACGGTCTGATTGAATCACGCGATCTTCCGCTTGGTGTGGATATCGGTGCTGCAGCCCGCGCTACACCGACGCAACTTTTCACGCTCGGCGAACTCGAACGTCGACATATCGAGGCGGTCTTGATTCGAACCGGCTGGCATCAGGGGCGCGCGTCGGAGTTGCTGGGCATCTCGCCGAAGACGCTCTATCGCAAGATTCGCGAGTTCGGCTTTCATCGACCCGACCGTCCGGTTGGCTCTGAATGACGAGGATGCTTGCATGAAGATTCTCGTGATCGAGGATGATCCGACGGTGGGTGAATTCGTGCGCCGCGGACTCGAGGAGCAGCTGTGGCAGGTGGACCTGTCTGACAACGGACTCGACGGGGAGTCAATGGCGCTGTCGCAGCCGTATGATCTGGTGGTGCTCGACATGCGCCTGCCCGGCAAGCACGGACTGGATGTGCTGCGCTCGCTGCGTTCGCGCGGATTCGACCGCCCCGTCCTGGTGCTCACGGCGCAGGACGCCGTCGATGCGAAGGTGGAAACGCTGCGTGCCGGCGCCGACGACTATTTGACGAAACCGTTTGCGTTCGAAGAATTGCTGGCGCGCATCGAGGCGCTCTCGCGTCGTCCTCGCGAGCTCGCGTCTCCGGTGCTGCGGGTGGCCGACCTCGAACTGGACCAGGGGACGCGGGAAGTGCGGCGCAACGGTGAACTCGTGGAGCTTACGCCCAAGGAGTTTGCGGTGCTCGAGTATCTCATGCGTCACGCCGGCCGCGTCATGTCGCGCACGCTGATCACGGAGTATGCCTGGGGGTATCATTTCGATCCGGGTACGAACATCGTCGATGTCGTGATCAATCATCTGCGCAAGAAGCTCGACAGTGGCCACCCGAAGAAGCTCATCTCGACCGTTCGCGGGGTCGGCTACATGATTCGCGGATAGCCAGGAGGCGTCAGCCATGCGTCCCATTCGCACACGCATCACCATGGCATTTGCCGGCGCGTTCATCGCGTCGCTGTTCGTGTTTGCGGTGGCAATCCTGATCGCCCGCCGGGATGCGGCGATGGCGGAGATCGCCGAGCGTGCGCAGATGGAGGTGGAGCAGACGGTGCAACTCATGGAGCGCACGCGCAGTGCGGGCGATGCGTATGCGAAGGTGGAGGCGGACTCGCTGTTTGCGCCGGGCGTGACCACTCCGATGACACGATTCCTCGATGTGCTCGGCGACTACGTCATTGTGCTGGACGAGCTGGACACACCGCTGTACACGTCGCCGCGCGTGCGCGAGCTCATGAGTTTCGACGATCGCGATGCGTTGATCGCGGCGGCGCGCGCCATGCGCGACACGGCGCAGACGAGCAAGGTGTACCTGAGCTATGTGCGCGATGAAGTCGTGATCGCCATGCGCGATCGGGAAGTGCAGGGCGCGTCGAGCATCGATCGCGTCTTCGTGGGTGTTTCGTCAGCACCCGCGACCCTGGCGCCGCGGCAGTTGGTGGGCACCATGCTGTTCTTCGGACCGCTGCTGATTCTCGCGTCGGTCTGGTGGGCGTATGTGATTGCCGGTCGTGCGTTCCGACCGATGGATCGCATGGTGGACCAGGTCAAGGACATCACCGACGGTCGATCACTGCATCGCCGACTGGCAATCGGTGCCGCGGGCACGGAGCTCACGCGCCTTGCGGTGACGCTCAATGAAATGATCGAGCGGCTCGAGACGTCATTTGCGGCGCTGCGCCGATTCACTGCGGACGCGAGTCACGAGCTGAAGACCCCGCTCACCGTGTTGCGCGCCGATGTCGAACGCGCAATGTCACCAACGACACGCAGGGATGAACGCGCGGTTGCGCTCGAGGAGGCGCTGCAGCAGGTCACGCGCATGGCCGAGTTGGTGAACTCCTTGCTGACACTCGCGCGTGCAGACGAAGGACGACTCGAGGTGGTGCAGGACCTCATCGCACTCGAGGACCTGGCGCGCGAGGTGGTGGAGACCGCGCGATTGCTGGGCGAGGAGTCGGGCTTGCAGATCGACGCCGACCAGATCGAGCCTGCCTACGTGCGCGGTGACCTGGTTCGACTGCGCCAGCTCTTCCTGAACCTCGTGACGAACGCGATCAAGTACACATCGCATGGAGGACGGGTCACGATTTCGCTGACTCGCGTGGGTGATGTTGCGCAGTTCGCCGTGCGCGATACCGGCATCGGCATCGCGGCTGCCGACCTGCCATACGTGTTCGATCGCTTCTGGCGAGCAGATCGATCGCGTTCGAGGGCGGTGGAGCGCAGCGGCTACGGTCTCGGGCTCGCGATCTCGCAGTGGATCGCGCACGCGCACGGCGGCTCGCTTTCGGTGCAGTCGCGTCTCGGGCGGGGCAGCACGTTCACCGCGCAGCTTCCTGTGGTGGCAGCGGACACGATTCCGGTCAGCGCCCCGGATGTCTCTCGCGCGACTCCAGCCGAGCCGAGTGAGGCGGTCGAGGTTGGTTGAGGAAGGTTGGGGCCGGATATCGGCGCCCTGAATGCGGCGGCGTGTCGAAACGCTCCCGGCCCGTGCCGAAACAGTGTGATTCGTGACAGGAAGCAACCAACTGCTAACGGCGCCTTAATCGAATCCTAATGGTGCTGACATTGCCGGATCATCTGCATGCCGTAGAATCGAACTGTGACGGTGGGACGGGCCCGCCGCGCATTCCCTCTGGTGGATCGAAGCAATGTTCAACAATCTGCTCGAATCCGAGGCCAAGAAAGTCAAGCGGACCGGAGGCGGCCTCGCCTCCATCATCATCCATGGCGCCATTGTAGCTGGCCTGGTGGTGGCTACCGCGAACGCCGGCCAGGCAATTGCGGAAGACAAACAGGAGAAGGTCGAGTTCGTCGAAGTTGCCAAGGACGAGCCGCCCCCGGAGCCCGAGCAGGCCCCGCCGCCGCCACCTGATGTGGTTGCCGCGCCGCCAATCGCGAAGGGCTTCCAGGTCCTTCAGCCGCCTGACGTCATCCCGCTCGAGATTCCTGAAATCGACCTCACCCGCAAGGTCACGGACGAAGCGGACTTCTCAGGCAAGGGTGTGGCGGGTGGTATCGCGAAGGGTGTCAAAGGCGGCGTACCGCAGGTGCCGCAGGGCGACACGCCCTACTTCGAGTTCCAGGTCGAGAAGCCGGCTGCGATGTCCGGCGCCGCCAACATGGCGTATCCCGAGATGCTGCGCTCGGCGCAGGTCGAAGGCACGGTGCTCGCCTCGTTCGTGGTGGACACCTCGGGCCGCGCCGACATGAGCACGTTCAAGGTGCTGCGTTCCGACCATGAGCTGTTCACCAACGCCGTGAAGAATGCGCTTCCCCGTATCCGCTACCTGCCGGCCGAAGTCGGTGGTCGCAAAGTAAAGCAGCTCGTGCAGCAGCCGTTCCAGTTCAGCCTGGCCCGCTAACGCGGCCAGCCCCACCAAACTTTCGGAGAATCTGAATCATGAATATGGACCTGATGTCGCTGTGGCACGAAATGGGCTGGTTCGCGAAGGGCGTTGTGTACTTGCTGTTCATCATGTCGGCCTACGCGACGACAATCCTGATCCAGAAGTGGTGGGCGATGCGCAAGGCGCAGTCCGAGACCAAGAAGTTCGCGCCGGAGTTCTCGCAGTTCCTCGAGGAAGACAACCTCACCGAAGCGATCAACCTCGCCGAGTCGTACAAGAAGTCGCATGTTGCGCGGGTGCTGGGCGGCGCGCTTGCCGAAGTGCGTCCGCTCATTCAGGACGGATCAGTCACGGTCTCCGACATCAACTCGGCCGAGCGTGCGATCGAGCGTGAAATGCTGATGACGGTCGTTGAGCTGAAGCGTGGTTTGGGCGTGCTCGCGACGGTGGGCGCAACGGCGCCGTTCGTGGGTCTGGTTGGAACGACGATGGGTATCGTCAACTCCTTCACGGCCATGCAGACGTCCGGCTCGGGCGGTATCAGCTCGATCGCCGGCGGTGTTGCCGAGGCGCTCATCACCACGGCTATCGGTATCGGCGTCGCCATTCCGGCCGTGTGGTCGTACAACTACTTCCAGACGAAGATCGACAACCTGATCGCGGAAATGACGTACACGTCGAAGGAAATGGTCGATTACCTGATCAAGGGTGTCTCGGGCGAGTTCGGTCGGTCGCGCTTCACTCGCGAGTTCAATACCGCGGGCCAGACCCCGATCTCCAAGTAAGTCCATACCCACACCGGCGGCGTGGCGGGCTTCGTGCCCACGCCACGCCGTCAAGACCGAGGAAATAGACCATGGGTATGCAGGCGAGTTCATCAGGCGACGTCACCTCCACGATCAACGTCACGCCGATGATTGACGTGATGCTCGTGTTGCTGATCATCTTCATGATCACGATTCCGCAGCTCAACGCGGGATTTCAGGCGACGCCTCCGCAGGGACAGAATCTCAAACCGAACGCCGAAGAAGATTCCGATCAGGTTCTTGGTATCGACGCGGATGGCAACTACTGGTTCAATAAAGCGCTCATCCGCCAGGAAGACCTCGAGCAGATGACAAAGAATGTCTTCACGCCCGATCGCGAGGAGAAGATTCTGTACGTCAAGGCGCACAAGGATCTGTCGTACGACAAGGTGCTGAATGCGCTCGACATCGTGGCGCGCGGTGGCGTAGCGGTCGCGGCGCTCATCACCGAGCAGACGCCGGGTACGGAATCGCTCGTCGCGAGTGATCGGATGTTCACCGGCGGTGAAGATAAGGGGGGCAACTAGACATGGGCATGAGTACAGGTGGGTCGGGTGGCGGTCACTCCAACGAGATCAACGTCACCCCCATGATCGACGTGTTGCTCGTGTTGCTCATCATTTTCATGATGATCATCCCGATGAGCCGGAAGACGATCGACGCCAATCTTCCCGATCCGAATCCAACGGTACAGGCAGCCAACGATCAGTCCAATCAGATCGTCCTGTCCGTGCTGCCGGATGGCATGTTCAAGATCAATCAGGACGAAGTGAACAAAGAAGGGCTGTTCGCGAAGCTTCGCTCCGTGTACGACGCGCGTCCAGACAAGATCATCTTCGTGAAGGCCGACTCAACGGTCACCTATGGCGATGTGGTCTTCGGCATGGACCAGGCGCGCGGTGCGGGCGTCAAGGTCATTGGTGTGGCGCCTGCGGCGAAGGACTAGTAAAGCGGCGTAAGAACGCGCAACGGGGGTTCTGCCCCCTGGCGGCTCACCCGGACTATACCGGGGTAGTACGGCGGACGAACCCAACGGGCGCGTCCGCCGTAGTACGTTGGTACCTGCGCGCCGCCATACGATTGCGCTTCTCTTCTCTCGTGCGCTGATATGACTGCTGTTCCCCCGACAACCAATGCACCAGAACCGGACGCGCCGGGACGCGCCGTGCGGCGTCCTTACCGTCCACCCGTCGGTGTTCCCATCGAGAAGCAGCGCCGCACCGCCGGCGCGATTGTTTCGGTGTTGCTGCATGTGCTGATGGTGATGTTGCTGCTGTTCCCGTTCTTTGGCTCCGATCTCGTGGCCGAGTTCACGGGTGCGGGCGGACCAGGACCTGCAGGCGGCGGAGGAGGCGGCACCGGCGGCACCGGCGGCGGACGCGTGGTGAGCGAGCGTGTGCAGTACGTGGTACCACCACCGCCACCACCGGTCGTTCGGTCGGAGACGGAGTTCATCCAGCCTCCCGTCGAGAAGCCGCCCGAGGTGC
>JBGTFN010000128.1:0-2555 GCA_041747275.1 Gemmatimonadaceae bacterium
GCCACCGAGCTCGCGGATGCGGTCTCGGCAGACCTCCCACATCTGTCCCGGACCCAGACGAGGATACTTGAAAGTATGAATGAGCGTCTTGATGTCGCTGTTGCGCTTGTTGAGCGACGTGGCCGACAGGATCGCCCGCGCCAGAGACAAACCCTGAATGCGCTGCGCCGCCCACTCGGCGCGGATTTCCGTACACGGAATGCCCCACACCTTCTCCGTATAGGTTTTGAAGAAGATGTGATATAGTCGTTTGCCGAAGCGATTCGTCACCCACTGTTCGAACGTGTCTTCGACAGGTGACGGCTTCCACTTGGCGCGCAGGTAACTCGCCATGATGCGCACGGCGTTCACCACGCCGAGGCCGGAGAGCGCGTTGAATGCCTTGAGCGGATAGTGGAAGTACTTGCCACCATAGTGAATGCGGGAAAGGCGCGGCACGTCGATGAACTCGTCGCCGAGCAGTTCCTCCCAGAGCGCCTGCACGGGCGCGATCTTGGTGAAGAAGCGGTGTCCGCCGATGTCGAATCGGTAGTCCTTGTAGCGCGCGGTTTGCGAGATGCCGCCCACCATATCGGTGGCTTCGAGCACGGTCACTCGCACGCCACGCTTGGCCAGCAGGTACGCGCTGGTGAGTCCGGCCGGACCGCCCCCGACGATCACGACGTGGTCGCCGTCGCGCAGCGTCTGCACCGTTCGCGGCACGATGAGGTCGGCTGGAGGGTGGGGGTGCATGAGAGCACCAATATACCGGACCGCACAGGTCGGCTGACGTGTATCTTTTCAGCTATGAGCCTCTCACGCCTGCGCTACGGCGCCCTGACCCTCGTGCTTGTCGCCTCGTCACTGGGGGCGCAGCCGTCCATCCCTGCGAGCGAGTATGTGGAACGACGGGCAAAGCTGGCCGAGAAGCTGCCGGACGGTGTGCTGCTCGCGCTGGGTGCAGACGAGCCGCGCGTGGACTACATCGCATTTTTCCAGCTCCCCGTGTTCCGCTACCTCACGGGCATCACGGAGCCGAACGCAGCGCTGGTCATGGTAGTGAAGGACGGCAAGGACCTGGGCAGCACGCTCTTCGTGCAGCGTCGCGAGCCGTCACGCGAGGTGTGGAGTGGACGTCGCATGGGACCAGAGGGCGCCAGCGCGCGTTATGGCACGGCTGCACGCCCGCACGACCTGCTGGATATGACGCTCGACTCGCTCATCAAGGCGGGGCACGCGTTGCAGGTCGTGGGCGACCTCGGAGTGTCGGCGACACGCACCACTGAGCACGACCAGTATGTGGCCCGCGTGCGCGCACGGAACGGGAACGTCGAAGTCACGACGGCCACGGGCAAGGTGGCTGAGCTGCGCGCGTACAAGAGTGACGCTGAACTCGAGCTGATTCGTGCGGCCACGCGGCTCACCGTCGAGGCGCACCGCGAAGTCGCTCGCACGATCGCCGCCAATGGATACGAGTATGAAGTGCAGGCCGTAGCCGAGTACGTGTTTCGGCGAGGCGGGGCTGAGCGGCCGTCCTTTGCCACGATCGTGGGCTCGGGGCCGAACAGTACCGTGCTGCATTACAACGCCAACGACCGGCAGATGCTGCCGGGCGAAATGGTGGTGGTGGACATCGGCGCGAGCGTTGCCGGCTACGCGGCCGACATGACGCGCTCCTACCCCGTGAGCGGCAAGTTCACCGAGGCGCAGCGGGAGATTTATCAGGTAGTGCGTGATGCACAGTCCGCAGCAGAAAAAGCGGCATTGAATGGCGCGCCCGCCCGCAACATGAACGACGCCGCGTCGAGCACGCTGGCTGCAGGACTGGTTCGGCTGGGGCTCATCGACTCGGTCAACGCCATGTACGATTGCGGCGACATGGGCAGCCGTCAGTGTCCGCAGCTCGGCCTTTTCTACCTGCATGGACTCGGGCACGGCATCGGACTCGAGGTGCACGATCCAGACCGGTACTACTACGAGCAGAAGCTGGGGGTGGGCAGCGTCTTCACCATCGAGCCTGGGCTTTACGTGCGCGGAAACCTGCTCGAGGTATTGGCCGACACGCCGCGCAACCGGGACCTGTCCGAGCGCATTGCCGGCCAGATTGCGCGCTATGCGAATATCGGCGTTCGCATTGAAGACGACTATCTTGTGACACACCGCGGACTGGAATGGCTCACGAAGAGTCCGCGCGAGATTCCGGAGATCGAAGCTGCCATGGCGGCGCGATCAGTCCGGTCCACCATGCAATAGAGGTCATGCAGACAGTCAGGGCACTCCTACTTCCCGCGTTGGTTGCAGCTTGTGTGAGCGTTCCCGTTGCAGCGGGAGCGCAGGGTCGTGCCATGACGTTCGAAGACTTCTCGGCGATGCGCGACGTGTCAGAGCCGCACGTGTCGCCGGATGGGCGGCTGGTTCTTTACACCGTGCGCACAACCAACCTCGCGGCCAATCGTCGCACGGCGCGCACGTACGTGATGCCGAGCGACGGCAGTGCGCCTGCGCGCGCATTCCCCGACGACACGACGCCCGCCGCCGAAGCGCGATTCAGTCCCGACGGACGACGCATTGCCTAT
>JBGTFN010000129.1:0-15661 GCA_041747275.1 Gemmatimonadaceae bacterium
GCTCGACGAGATCGTCGCCGCGCACGCGCGGGTCGACAGTGGCCGAAAGCGGGGAAGTGTGGTGCTCACGGTGGACGGCGATTGGTGAACGATCGCGCGGCCGTCTGATCTGCTTCCAGTCCCGACTTCGCGCAGTGCAGGTGGCGCGCGATCTCGTCTGTGCCGCGTTGCTCGCCAACATGCATCGCAGGATACGGAGCGTAGTGACTCTTTATGCGGATGCTGCGTAAGCGCTGCTGCAGGCACGCCTGCCTTTGGTGTCGCATGCCGTCCCGCGAACACAATGAATTCACCCATCTCAACCCAATGATTTCGTGACACGCTCGCATTTCCTTCTATCGTTCTTCATGCATGTATCAGCGTTGTCTGCGCAGGGGCCGACAGGCAGGGTGGTGAACCTTCCACAGGACACGCTGCCTTCTGTTCGCCGTGAGCGCGTGGCCGGGTACGTGCGCAGCGTCGCCTCGGGCGAAGTACTGCGCAGCGCGATAATCCGCGTCGACTCTGACGCGCAGGTGCGCCAGACGAATGAAGAGGGTTTCTACGCCCTCGTCCTGCCGATGGGGCCGCATCGGCTGCGTGTGCGCGCGATCGGGTATGCGCCACTCGACACCACCATCGTGGTGAATGGACGGCTGGATCTCACCCTCCGGTTGCGCACCCAGGCCACCCTGTTGCAGGCGGTGCAGGTGCAGGCGAGGCGCGAGGAACGGGCCGACCTCGATCCCGCTGCGCCACAGATGAGCGTGGTGCGCCTTAGCATGGCCGCTGCCAAGGCGGTGCCACCGGTGCTCGGTGAGGTGGACCCGTTGCGCACACTCACCCTCCTGCCGGGTGTGGCCACGACGTCCGATGCCTCCACCGCCTTCTCGGTGCGCGGCGGCAGCGTCGACCAGAATCTCATCCTGCTCGATGAGTCCACGATCTACAACCCATCACACATCCTCGGCTTCCTCTCCACGTTCAATGCCGACGCGATCGACAACGTGACGCTATACAAGGGCGGCATTCCGGCGCGTTTCGGAGGGCGCCTGTCGTCGGTGGTGGATATCCGGCAGCGGGATGGCAACCGCGAGCAGTTCGCGGGCACGGCGTCCATCGGCCTGCTATCCAGCAAGCTGCTGCTGGAAGGGCCGGTGCCGGGCAAGCGAGGGTCCTACATACTGGCCGCACGACGCTCCTATGCGGATGCCTTCCTGCCGCTGGCGAGCGACACGAGCATCCGCGACAACCGCGCCTACTTCTACGACCTGAATGCCAAGGCGCAGGTCAACATCGGGACCACCGGCGCCCTGATCGCCTCCGGCTTCATGGGCCGCGACCTGTTCGCGTTGCAGAACGCCGGCTTCGGCGCCACGTGGGGCAACCGGGCCACCGCACTCCGCTGGAATCAGGCATTCGGGGGGCGGCTCTTCTCGAAGATCTCCGCTGCGTGGAGCGACTACGACTACAAGCTGGGCCTCCGCGCGGAGCCGGACGACTCGGCGACCTGGGTCGCGAGCATCGTGAGCGCGGACCTGCGGATCGATGAGACCTGGCAGATGACGGCCAACCAGCGGCTCAGTGTGGGCGGCGAGTTCTCGCGCAGCATCTTCCGCCCCGGTCGATTGAGCCCGGTCGGTGACACGGCCGGCTCCAGTCTGCGCACACGGGAGGTGGAACGACGCCTTGGCGTCTCCCGCGCGGCCTTTGTGAACTGGGAGATGGATGTGGGCACGCGGCTGGGGCTGCAGGTCGGCCTGCGCTACGCGGACTTCGCCCGCGTGGGCGAGGGGACCCGGTACCAGTACGCGAATGATGCGCCACTGGTCTGGAACTCGGCGCTGGATCGGTACGAGCCTGGGGTGCTGGTGGACAGTAGTCGTCTGAATCGCGGCACGCGCATGGCGTTCTACGATGGTCTCGAGCCGCGCGCCACGGTACGCTTCTCCCTCACACCACAGCACAGCCTCAAGGTCAGCTACGCGCGTACGCAGCAGTTCCTGCAGCTCGTCTCGAACACGAACTCGCCCACGCCGCTGGATGTGTGGGAGCCGGCCGGGCCGTACATCCGCCCGCAAGTGGCCGACCAGTATGCGTTCGGCTGGACGGGACAGTACCGCGGTGTGGAGCTCACCGCCGAGACGTATTGGAAGCGGGCGCAGAACGTCGTGGACTACATCAACGGCGTGGATGTTTTTCTGAACCCGCGCCTCGAGACGATGCTCGTGCAGGGGCAGGGACGTGCGTACGGACTGGAGCTGTTTGCGCGACGCGCCGAGGGGCGCTTCAGCGGCTGGGCGAGCTACACGCTGGCACGCGCCGAGCAGCGCTTCCCGGCGGCGGGGACCACGAATGGTGGGATCAGCGGCGGGCGCTGGTATGCGTCGCCCTTCGACAAGACGCACAACCTGTCGCTCGTGGGGAGCTGGTTGTGGACCCCGAAGTGGCGCGTCGGCTCAACCTTTGTGCTCGCGTCGGGCCTCCCGGCCACGCTGCCGCGCGCGCGCTACTGGGTGGATGGCTTCCTCGTAGCGGAGTACGGCGATCGCAACTCATCGCGCCTGCCACTCTATCACCGCTTGGACCTGAGCCTCACGCGGCAGCTCCGGCGTGGTGAGCTGCAGTTCGGCGTGGTCAACGCCTACAACCGCTTCAACGCGCAATCGCTGCGGGTGCAGCAGCGCAACGACAATCCGCTGGTCGCTGATGCGATCCAGACCTCCATTTTTGGCATTATCCCGAGCCTGAGCTATGCCTTCCGTTTTTAAGATGAGTACGTGTGCGACGGTATTAGCGGCTTCGCTGCTATTGACGATGGGCTGCGAGCGCGTGGTGGACATTACCGTGCCCACGATGGCCACGCGCCTGGTGGTGGTCGGTCGGCTTGAACTGGTGCGTGGGGCGCCGTCCGGGCGGCAGCTCATCACGCTGACCACCAGCGCTCCGTACTTCGATCCGGCGGGTCCGCCACCGGCGCGCGGTGCGGAAGTGCGGGTCACGGACAGTCGGGGCGTCACCACGCTTTTCCGCGAGCAGGCGAGCGCGCCGGGCGTGTACATCACCGACAGTCTCGTGCCGGTGCTGAACCGGCGGTACACCCTTCGCGTCCGGTGGAACAATGAGTCGTACGAGGGGAGTGACTCGCTGCTGCCGGTGGCCCCGATTGATTCGTTTTACTTCCGGGAGCGTACGGGGCTCTTCGCGCCACCCGATGTTGCGCGCGAGGCGGGTCCGCGGGCGACGATCGACTTCAGGGATCCGCCTGGCGTGGACAACTACTACGTCTGGGACCAGTTCGTGGACGGTCAGCGACTGGTGCCGGCCGATACCGCGTTCCGGTTCCGCCCGATGGAGCGCGACGCCTTCTTCAACGGCGCACTCGTGCGTGGCTACCAGCCGTACTCGGGCATCGTACTGCGCTCGGGCCAGACGGTGCGCCTGCGCCACATGTCGCTCAGCGAACAGGGGTATCGCTTCTACCTCACGCTCAACAATGTGTCGCTTGGGGACGGCTCGCCGTTCTCGACGCCGCCGGCCAGCCTGCGCGGCAACGTGGCCAACCTCACCAGGCCGGAGGAGCCAGCGTTGGGGTACTTCCTGGCGGCGGAAGTGGATGAGCGCACGGCGACGGTGCCGTAGGGTTCGACTCGTCAAGACCGTTGCCCACGAGCACACAATGATCCGACTCACCGAGCACGATCCAACGTGGGCGACTGATTTCCTTCACGAATCCGAACGAGTTCGGCCCGCTTTTGGCGTGGTGCTCATTGCGCTTCATCATATCGGCAGCACCGCGGTGCCTGGTACTCTCGCGAAACCCATTATCGACCTGCTCGCCATCGTTTCGGACGTCCACCTGCTCGACGCCAGAGCGACGCACATCACGGCACTCGGGTATGAAGTTATGGGTGAGTTTGGCCTGCCCGGCCGGCGCTATTTTCGACGAGACGACGCTGAAGGCGTTCGCACGCACCACATCCACGCATATGCGCCGACATCGGCCAGCGAGTTCGAACGCTACCTCAGTTTTCGAGACTACCTGCGTGAACATCCGCTTGTGGCGCAGGAATATTCTGACCTGAAGCGAAGCCTTGCGAGGCAATGCCAAGGCGACACGCGCTGCTACAGCGATGGGAAGACTGACTTCGTTCGTGATGTGGAGCGTCGTGCGGCGTCAGCCGTGCAGTCGTTGGATGGTGCCAACGAAGTCGATCTTTCGTAACGTGATGGCCGCGACCACGATCAGGACGATGGCCAACAGGTACACGGCGAGTCGCTGCTTCGATGTCATCGTTTCGCTCTCTCAGGTGAAGTTCAGCGCGTCACGCACGTGAATTCGCGTGGCTCGGCGTGCGGGAATCAGACTGACGAGAACAGCGCCCCCGACGACGAGTAGAAACCAGAGTGCAGCGGCGGTTGGTGCGAGGAACAGCGTGAGCTCCTGTGCAGAAATCGCAGCGAGTACGCGACCAACGGCCGCTGACAGCGGCACACCGAGCAACATCGCCATGCCCCAACTGACCGCGGCAATGCAGGCTCCTTCGGCGAGTACCATTCGGATGATCGCACTGTGCGTGGCCCCGACAGCGCGCATTACGCCGAGTTCTTTGGTACGCTCAACGACCGAAATGCCGAGGGAGGACGAGAGGCCGAGCACGCCAATCAGCGACATGATCCCCGCAATCACGGCGAGCGCCACCACCAGGATGTACACATGGCCACCCTGCGCCGACGCCAGACGCGCCTCGGCGACGGTTCCGCCAACCGCGATTCCCGCCTCAGCAAGTGCCGTGCGAATCGCGCCAGCGGCCTCGTCGGCACGCTCCGGTTCACGTAGCGCAATCCGGAACGCATTCGAGGTCGCGGTGTCCGCTGCAACGCGCAGGTAGGTGCGCGGCGAGATGTATGCCGCAGCGGGCGTCAGCCGTTCACGACTGATGCCCACCAGTCGAAGATGCAATGACGCATCCCCGATCGTGATAGAAATCGTATCTCCGACCTGTGCCGTGGGGTACGTCTGTCGGAGTGCAAGGCTGTTCAGCACGACCGCGTTTGAATCGTTGGACATCAGCCAGCGACCGTGTGTGATCTCGTGCGCGATCAGTTGGGTTGCGACCGGTGCCACGCGGGCTTGAATCCTGCCGTGCGCGCCATCTGGATAGACGGTGGTGATCAGGATGCCACCGTTGTCCTCCGCGGAGGCGCGCTCGGAACGCCACGCCTCGACTCGCGCAACTTCGGGCAGTTGCTCGAGCACGTTTCGGACGAGAGCGATCGGCGTGTCGCCCGCAACGCCGATCTCGAGTTGGTAACGACGCGCACTTGCGGAGCTGGCCACCGTTGTGAGCCACGCCGATCGTAGATTGAGACTGGCCAGAAACATCGCCCCGGCGAACGACATCAGGAGGGCCGTGAAGAGCAGTCGTTGCCGGCGCCGGATGACGTTCCGTAGCGCCAGGTTCAGCCACGCAGCGCGAATGCGCAAACGGGACGCCAGTCGAAGGAGCGCGAGCGAACGGCCCCCGTCCATAGGGACACCGGTATCGTCCAGTGCGTCGCGCACCGATCGGCGCGCCGCTGAACTGATCGGCAGCAATGCCAGCAACACGGGCAGACTGACGGCGAGCGCGGCGGTCCCGATATACAGCGACCACGGCAGTGAAAGCGACGCCAGCTCCAGATTCAGGAGCTCGGCGATCGCGCGCAGGAGTGCCCGGCCGCCGAACAGGCCCACGGGCAGGCCGATTGCAAGCGCCCCGACGCCGATGGCGGCCACGAACACGAGATAGCCGGCACGAATCTGACCGCTCCGCGCGCCAATAGCCTTCATAATGGCGATGGATCGCACTTGTTGCGCAAGCAGTGCGCTCACGATCGTCGACGTCAACATCGCCGCGAGCAGGAGTGCCAGCAGACTGAAGACCAACAGCATCTTGATCACGGCGTTCATTTGCGCTTGGTGCGGATGCTGCTCCGGAGGCGGAATCCGAATCTCGTCGACCTCGATGCCGAATCGTGCAACGGCCTTCGCCACATCCAGCGCCGTGCGTTCGATTTCGTGCGCGTCTGTCTGTCCATCACGGACCCGGATGCTCACCCGTGTCAACGGCGGTGTGCCACCAATTGCGTGCATCGTTGCGAGCGAGACGTACGCGTACACCGTTTGCTCCTGCCACGCCGGCGCGACGCCGGCATCGTGCACCATGCCGGACACCCGCAACGAATCGATGCCGTGCCCTTCGCGCTCGATCAGGATCAGGTCACCGACGCGGTGCTTGCTCAGCGCCAGCGCACTCCGTTCAATCGCCACCTCACGCGCGCCCGGATACTGACCGCCAGGCTGTAGCGCGACCGTACCGATTTTCGCGGTGGCAAGGTCGGGCTGTACGAACAGGAGGATGTCGATCCACTCGCCAGGCCCGGTTTGCAACCGTCCGCGCACGCGCGCCGCTACCGTGACTGCCTCCACGTTCGGGACAGACTCCAAAACGCGGAACGCCTCGGGTGGCAGCGCACGGGCTAGCTGCAACTCCGCTGAGGCGGGATGCGTACGCCGATAGTTGGCGGGTACCTCGCGCGTCAGCACATAGTACGTGCTGAGCATGACCACGACGCCAGCGATTCCTGCAGACAGCGCAGCGATCATCATATACAGTCGTCCGCGTGCCTGCTGTGCGTCGCGCATCACTTTGCGCCATCGCGGCGCAATCATTGCGGTGCTCCGGACAGCTCGCAGTTTACCGCAGGTACGAGTTCATCCGACACGACGCGCCCGTCGTGCAACGTGATGCTTCGCGTGAAGTACCGACTGAACTCCCGCTCATGCGTTACGGTGATCACGGTCTTGCCGTCGGCCGCCAGACTGGACAGCATCGACATCACAGCGTGGGATGTCGTGGAGTCCAGATTGCCAGTTGGCTCATCGGCGACGATCAGGGGAGGATCGTTCGCCAATGCGCGGGCGATGGCGGCGCGCTGTTGCTGACCACCGGAGAGATCGGCCGGCAACTTGTCGGCTTGGTCCGCGATGCCGAGCCGGTCGAGGAGATCCAGCGCAATGTGGCGGCGCTGACCGGATTGGTGCACCGCACAGAAGTCCATCGGCAGGATGACATTTTCGGCGACGGTCAGCGTCGGAATCAACTGGAAGAACTGAAAGACGATCCCTACGTGACGCCCGCGCCAGGTGGAGAGCTCTTCCTCGGTGAGTCGATGCACGCTGGTCGCGCCGACGACTAGTTCGCCGTCACTCGGCACATCAATCCCGGTGAGCAGATTGATCAACGTTGTCTTGCCGCTACCGGATGATCCGATGACAGCAACGCACTCGCCCGCGTTGATTGAGAGGGAAACATCGCTGAGCGCCGCGAACGATCCAGAGGGTACCGCGTAGCGCTTGGCGACAGCCCGCAGTGAGATGAAGGGCGCTTCTAACGACGAGCGCGCTGGCGTAACGGGTAGTGTTGTGGGTTGCATGCGGAGAACGTAGTGTTAACCGGAGCACAAGCTGGAACAGCGGCGCACTTCCTGTTCGATATCGAACACACTCTTCGTTTTTGTTCAGGATCGCCAATGCCGACAGCGCAAAAGCCGACCGATCGGCGTATCACGCGATCGAAGCAGCTGCTACTTGATGCTCTTCGTGGCCGGCTTGTGGAGGTGCGTTACGAGAAGGTGACCATTCAATCGATCCTCGACCGGGCGGGCGTGGGTCGCGCCACCTTCTATGCGCACTTTGACAGCAAGGATGATCTGCTGTGGTCGAGTATCGGCGGACTCCACCGCGCATTGAGAAGCGCTGGGAAACAATCCGGTCGGACCCGCTTCGGATTCAGTCTGCCGTTCTTCGCACATCTGGCGAGTCATCGCGCGATCTATCAAATGTCGATATGCCACGACGATGAAATCACCGTCGCACGCATGATGCGCCGCATGCTGCGCGAATTGGTGCGCGACGAGGTGACGACGCGCGCGAAGCCAACAGACGCCGAAACGCTGACGATTGAGTTCGTGGTGGGTGCACTGTGGTCCACGGTCGTCTGGTGGATGGATTCGGGATCGCCCATATCACCGAGCGAAATCGATGCCCACTTTCGTCAGCTTATGTTGGCAGCACTCGACGCCCGGTCGTAGTAGGTCAGCGCCGTGCGGTTCTGCACCCCCAACTTCTGCAGCACGCTCGACACCTGATTCCGCGTCGTCGCGCGCTTCGTGCCCAGTCGCTCGGCGATCTCGGGGTTGGACGCTCCACCGGCGACCAAGCGCGCGACCTCAAGCTCGCGCGGAGTGATGCCGAAGCGTGACATCAGTTCCGCTTCCGCCCGATGGAGCGCGACGCCTTCTTCAATGGCGCGCTCGAGCGTGGCTATCAGCCGTACTCAGGCGTCGTGCTGCATTCGGGCCAGACAGTGCGCATTCGGCATATGTCGCTCAGCGATCAGGCGTATCGCTTCTACCTTACGCTCAACACTGTGATTCTCTCGGACGGTTCGCCGTTCTCGCTGCCGCCGTCCAGCCTGCGCGGCAACGTGGGCAACCTCACTCGGCCACTGGAGCCGGCGTTGGGATATTTCCTGGCGGCGGAAGTCGATGAGCGCGTGGCGATAGTGTCGTAGAGGGCGGCGCAACTTCACTCGCTCATCGATGTCGTGCTAGACCGCAATGCGCCAAGGTGGGTTCTTCCGATTGTTGCCGGCCCAGTACAAGCAGATTTCATTGCCCGCTGGGTCGGCAAGGCGTGCCTCTCGCCAGAGCCAACGTTCTTCCGCAGGGAGTTGTGTGAACTCAAAGCCTGCGGCGAGCAGCTGCTCGACCCGGACGTCTAGGTCCGCACACTCGAAGTACACAACAACTTCAGTACTCGTGGCCAGTTCTGCCACAGCGTGAAGAGAGAAAGTGGCGTCACCCTCTGGGCATTCGAATCGTGCGTAGCGGGGGGGTGAGTGGACGATCAGCTTGAAGCCCATCTCGCTGTAGAACGCGACAGAGCGATCGAAGTCGAGGGCAGGAAGCGTGACTTGGTTGAGGTTCACGAGTGTCTCTGGTTAGCTCTGAATCGGCACGCTCGCGTGCGAGCGTTCGTCGCTGCTACTACCATATCTATCGTCCTCCTTGAATCGGCGAGACCAATCTCCGCGCCGACCCGATGAACTCAACCGGAAGGCCGCGCGCACGGAGGCGTGCAATCAACGCTGCCTGTTCCGCATCCTGCGCCGGCGCGTTTGCCGTCGGCAAGTAGAGCCAGCGGAGCGAAGGTGAGTACACAGCCATCGCTCCCGCTATGTTCGGCGCGTCGAATGGTTCGAGCCACAGCGAATCGCTGCCGATACGCTCCCAGCCTGCGGTCCTTACGACGGTACCAGCGCTCGCTTGGCCGGTGATACGTTGCACGTAAGGCGCAGCACCGGGCGCGATGAAGAGTCGAGCCGACCTGTTGTTGGCGAACCAGCGTGCGCCTCCGTTTGCCGTCGCCGGCATCGTGGCAATGCCGGCACCAATTGGCACTGACGGCGTGAGGGCGGCCAACCACTCGCGCATCAGTTCCAGGGCACCCTCGTGTTGCGCCGTCTCGAATATCACCCAGGTACCGCCGATCTGAACCGCACCTGGGCTGCCGAGCATCGGAGGTGTGAGCGCGAACTGCTCCTGCACCACACGCCCCACCGACGCGACATCCGCCTTCCACATCGGCCGGCGTTCACTCGCGAGATACGCGGTCGTCAGGCTATCGCTGATTGCGAAGGAATCGGCGGGCGCGGCTGCGTTGATGTCCAACGCGAGCACCGTCATCCGCTTGTAGGGTTGCCCCACTCGACGCACATCGCGTTGCATCGGCAGAAGCACGCCGCCCGCTCCGCGTTGCCACGCGGAGTGCCAGTACTCCACCTCGTGACGCCCCCACGGCGCAAGTCCGAAGTCGGCGGAGGCGTCCACCGTTGCGCGCACCATCACGGGAAGCGCATCTCGCCGGCGCACGAACAGCGTCAGCGGCAATCCCTCCACAGTGGCGGTGAGACGAGCGTGCGGCTCGCCATCCAGCAGGGTATCGGCGAGTGCGCCAAGCGTCGGGAGCGCGCGAAGTGTGAGGACCAACCGCTCGGGCGCCAGCGCGAACAGTTCCCGTCGCTCTTCTACGTAGGTGATGTTGAGCGGCGACCATCCTGACGCGTTGGGCGAGGTGGGGCCGAAGCGCGCCGCGATGCTGTCACGCACGACATCCACGACGTTGAACCCCGCCCCCACGCCAAGAACTGTGCGGGAATTCCGCCACGCGTCGTTCGCGTAGCTTCGCAACTCGACGTTGCGCTCGTAGGACGGCTGACCAGCGAACGGTCGCGTCGCGAAGGACGTTGGGATCCACTGCGTGATCATCTCGAGACGCAAGCTTCGGATGCTGCGCAATGCGGAGTCACCACCCAAGCGATCAATGCTGCGGTCCAGCAGCGCTGCTACGGGAGCCGGATGCTGCGCCGCGGCAGCACCTGCCGAGAGGAGCAGGACGAAGGCGGAGCAGGCAATTGAATGAAGAGGACGCAGGGGCATAGCGTTGGGCGCCGGTCGCTGGAGGATACGGGGAATGCACAATGAGACTGCACAATGGCATACGCAGGCTTACGATGTACGTTTCGTCTCAGAGGTCAGTCCGCAAACTGCGCCCGTACCACCGGGCTCTTCAGCGCGCCCCACAACAGGTGGAGGTTGGTGCGAATGCTGCCGGCTTGTTGCGCGGCGAACGCCAGGAGTTCGTCCAACGCGGCACGATCAAGGTATTGCCCATTGAAGAACAGACCCGCGATTCTCCCGGTGTTGCGAATATCGATGAGCGGATTGGCGTCGAGCAGAATCAGGTCGGCAACCTTGCCCGTCTCGATGGAGCCGTAGTCTCGCGCCTTTCCGCTGAACAGCGCCGCGTCGATGGTCGCGCTTCGCAGTGCGTCAATCGGCGTCAGGCCGGCGCGCACGAGTTCGGCAAGTTCGTCGTGGATGGCAAACCCGGGGAACACGTAGGTGTCGCCGGCATCGGTTCCAGCTACCATCCGAACGCCCGCCGTGTGGGCCTGGCGCACGTTGTCCAGTGCAAGTTGATACAACTCCGCGTGCACGTCGCGACCGGATTCGCGCGCAGCTCTCTCGGCCTCGCGATCAGCATCCGGTCCCCAGATGCCCGCCCGGATGAGGAAGGGGATATAGCGCCGGCGCGGATCTTCGCGGAACTCCCGGTTGCCGGCGAGCGCGCTCATGCGAAGCACCTGCAGCGTCGGAGTCCACCAGGTATCGGATGCGGCCATCGCCGTCATGAGTTCTGCGCAGCGCTCGGGATCATGCTCGTCGATAAGCCGCGCCCGCATCGCGTTGGTGTATGCGGCCATGGGATCCGCCAATGCCCGGAACTCAACTACACCGCGGTAGCAGTCGAACAGGAAAAGCCGCGGATGCTCGATGCTCTTCTGGCCGGCGGCGAGTGCCTGTTCGAGCGAAACGCGCACTGGGAGATGCCCCGCGAACAAGAGTCCTCGCCTTGGCGCTTCCGTTGCGAGCGCCTCGTATGCTGCCACGGACAGATTGGTGTACGTCTTCAGTAGATCGACACCATTGGCGGCGTGATACGCCACCAGTGCGCGGACCTCTTCTTCGTTTCGAGCCTTGAAGAATGCAGGTGCGGCACTGGGCACCCCTTCGTCGCCGTTGATTGCGTAGCTGCCACGCTGGATGTATCGGGGCGCGAGGTGGCTGTGATCACTCAACTCGTGGCGCCAGCGTTCAACGTCTTCGCGGCAGGCAACGAAACTGTCCGGGAGGGATGTGCATCCCCACATTTCACGCACGCCGGTCACGCCGTTGGCAATCAACAGCGGATGGGTGTACTGCGGTGAAATCTTGAGCGAATGCACATGCATGTCCCACAGGCCCGGGACCACGAACTTGCCGGTGCCATCCAAAACGACGAGGATGTCTTGCCCGCTTCCGGGCGTGCTCGTGCCGATGGATTCAATGCGCCCGCCGCGGATAACGACATCACGCCCGGGAATGATCTCGCCGTTCACTACATCAACCAGCGCCACATTCCGGACCAGGAAATCACCGGTGACGCCGGGACGCGGCATCGCCGGCAGCGGCCAGCTCAGCAATGCCGCCAGCGCGAGAGCAAGCGCGATGCTCAGCCCTGCGAGGATCGCCAGCAGCTTCCTGAGCATGTCCAAGTCGATTGGAGATTGGTAGTTGAGCGCGGAGTGCGCCCGAACGGCGCTAGCGCCGCCTGCGCCGCTTCGACGGCAGCGACGATGTGGCGCATGGAATTGCCGAGAACCAGAATGGTAAGATGATTTGCTGACCGGAATCTCTCGGCGAGGTGTGAAGCAGGTGTGAACGCGAGCCTGCGACAGTTTCGCGAACGTCGCCCTCGCCGTCGATCAAGTCCGTGATGACTGGCTCGATGGCCTGGATGATCAGATCGTCGGCGAGATCACGTTTCCCGCGCTCGGCGGCACGGGAAGGCGACGATGCGCGCGCGCCCATTCTGCACTCGCAGTGAAGACGGCGCATTCCTGGGCGCCGATGCTGATCGTCTGGCGAATCATCGTCGGCCCGAATATGCTCCGGCGAAATTCTCAGGGTCAGCTCTCGCACGCCACGCACGTGGCTGCAGCAACGCGCGCTAGGTTGCAGCCGCGCCGATCCAGTTGCCGAACGATTCCGGAACCGCGCGTGTGGAATGCACAAACTGTAAAGTTGCGAGCGCGTACAAGGCGTGCGTCGCATGTCCAGCCCAATGAGACTCGAAAGTGAAACGCCACTCCCAGACTACATCGTTGGGGTGGCTGTCGCCACGTTCGTGCTCGTGATCTTCACCGCGGCGCACGTCGGCATAGATGTCTGCAGAATCATCACTGAGCGACTCATACACCGGATCGTCTTCGACAGTGTCGTATGGGTCGAACATCACTTGATAGAAATTCCATCGATCAAACGCGCGTCCGAAGTCGTCATACATACGCTTCCAATCTTCGTAGGGGCGGTGTTCTGGATTCGCGTTTTCGGTGTCCGGCTCGACCGTGGGCAATGCCAAGCCCGCCGCATACAGTTCGACCAGCAGAGCGTGCACGCGCGCCAACCACTCTGGTGGTGTCAGGGCGTGGCGAGACTCGACATGCGCACAGTAGGCTCGAACTGCCGTACGGAATCGACCAACAGTGGCGGTCTGCCGATAGTTCATCGATGGCTTGAGTTGTCCAACCGAGCGCCCCGCCCAACCGTCGACTGCGGCCATCGGCAGCAAGCTGCGTTAGCCGACGGCGACGCGCGACAGCGTGTCGAGTGCGTGACTCAGGGCAGATGCGAATCCGAACGCAAGCGCAACGCCGATTGCGCCCGGAGGAGACGACACGCTGGATTACGCTAGAACCGAAAAGTTTTGTCCCAATACTTGTCATGTCAACCAACGACATGACTGTAAACGCACCAAAGGCTGCCTAAACGAGGAGGCAAACAGATGAACACGATCGCACGGACTGACTCCGCGCCGCGTCAGGCTCGGCTGCTGCGATCCGGCAAGGCGGCCACCGTGCTGCGCCGGCTGTTGTCAACGGATAACACGACCGGGCCTGCTTTGCTTAGGGTCGTTCTGGCGCTGGTAATGATCCCCCATGGAGCGCAGCATGTGCTCGGATGGTTCGGCGGATACGGTTTCGCCGGCACGCACGCCTGGATGACCGGAGCCGTGGGAATCCCCGCCACGGCCGCAACGTTCGCAATCCTCACGGAGTTCTTCGCACCGTTCGCGCTGCTGATCGGCGTTGGTGGGCGGGTCGCAGCGCTCGCCATCGCCGGCTTCATGCTTGGGGCGGCCAGCACGCACCTGGAGAATGGGTTCTTCATGAACTGGAACGGAACTCTGCCTGCCGGAGCCGAAGGCTTCGAGCTTCACATCCTCGCGATCGCGATGGCCTTGCCGGTTGTGATTCAGGGAAGCGGTGCATGGTCGGTCGACCGCGCGCTGACCAGCCGGCAGTGAAGTGCGCCCCCCCCCACCTGACGAAGAGGAAACGATTCATGAGCGCAACAGCCTTTGAACCAGCGGTCGAGACTCGTCTGTCGTTCTGGGAGATCGATCCAGACCATACGGAAGTCGGCTTCGAGGTAAAGCACCTGATGATCTCGAAAGTGCGAGGTCGATTTGGCAGCGTCCGTGGTACGATTGCGGCGGACGAGGGCGATCCTGCGCAGTCCACCGTGAGCGTCGACATCGATGTGCACAGCATCGACACGCACCAGAACCAGCGGGACGAGCATTTGCGCTCGGCGGACTTCTTCGACGCCGCGCGCTATCCAGAGATGAGCTTTCGTGGGACGGCCATCGAGCAAACCTCAGAAGGGCTTCTGGTGAAAGGGAAGCTGACATTCCGGGACACTACTCGTGCGCTTCCAGTGCCGTGATGTCTGAAAACTCTCCCGCAGCGAGCAGTCGCGCTTCGGCGTCGGCCCTGGCGCTCGCATAGGCCTCCGCGGTGCCCCACCCGTGTCGTTCGTCCATGAGCGCGTCTGCGAGCGGACGTGCGCGCGCCCAGCCCATGGGCGTAGTAAAGGCGGCCACTTCCTGTCCGTCGACCGCGATCCAAACACGCCCGACTTCTTCGTTCGTATGCCGATAGCGCGCCTGATGCAAGGCTACGTGGCCACGAAGGCTCGGCGCGAATCTCGACTCGATCAGAGACTTCAGCCGACTCCATGGCATGCGCCGAACTGATGCAGCAACGTTTCGTTGGCAGACTGCGCTGCCGTGCACGCGGCTACGGCGTTCGATCTAGCGGATTCGTGCAGCTACGCAACGTCACGACGCGCGGGGCCGCGACAGCAGAATCGATCTGTGCCGTCGGCATGTGTGGGATCGCCTCTGGTGCCATGCGGGCCACAGGCATTGGACATTCGAGGGTCGAGGTCATCGTGGAATCAAGCGGCAGCACGACCGGCACCGGCTGTCCCGTCCGCGCCGAGTCTTGCAACCATCCGCGCCACAACCCTGCCACCGGCCCTCGAGGCGTCAGGCCCAGTGCGTAAACCCTCATCGATAAAGGGATCACCAACTTCAGCTCAGCACCGACGGCTGAACGCGAACCCTCCGGTGTCGCGGCTTGTGCATGGAGCAGCGCCGGCAGGTGCGCGGCCACCAACAACGACGCACATAAAAATATTCGAAGCCGATTCATTGCTCCCCCACGTTGATCTGAGCTGCGGATGCGACACACGTTCAAGAGTTCAGCTAGCGACGATGTAGGAATAAGTCGCCGAGGATCACGAAGTCGTCAAATCAACCGAGGCGAAATGCCTCCGAGACAACGATCGTCGCTCCTACGCGATTTATGAAGGTCGATTCTTTCACTCGGTCGCTCCCGCATCGAGCGAGTGGGCTTATCCTACAGCCTCAACGTTTGGTTGTGCTGCGGACACTCAATAGAACGCGGCGGCGCAGCCGACGCTTCCTCAGCGTGGCCGTCAGCACCAACCTTCGTTATGTGTTGCGAGGCCGCGCCGTCCGGCGAGTACGTGGAGGCGACTCCGCGAGCACCTTTCGAAGCGCCGCATTCACCGCGCGTGCGGTTGGAAAGGCGTCGGCGATGTCTGGCTCCAAGAGCACAAGGTTCGTACCCTCGGCGTACTGCTTCGCGTACTTCCCTCGCACGCC
>JBGTFN010000130.1:0-4357 GCA_041747275.1 Gemmatimonadaceae bacterium
GGCAACCGTCGCATCGTCGACCAGTTCCTCGCGTCGCTCGACGCGCCCAAAGGCCGCGCATGAGCGTGCAGGGCTCAACGACCGGGCGCAACTACGCCGAAGCGCTCCTGACGCTCTCCCGCAAGGCGGGTGATCCGGAAGGCTGGGGCGGACTGGTGCGGCAGATTGCCGACGCCATCGACTCCGACGAGTCGCTGCGCCGTTTCCTCGAGTCGCCGAAAATTTCCGTCTCCGTGAAGATGGGCGTGCTCGAGAAAGCACTCGGTGATCGTGTGCCGCACATGATGCTGCGCTGGTTGCAGGCGGTCTCCCGCAACCGTCGACTCATGCTGCTCCCCACGATTGCCACCGAGTATGACACGCTGCTCGACGAAAACGCGAATCGCGTGCATGCGCGGCTCACGTTCGCGACCCCGCCCGGCGAAACTGACGCGAACGATATCGCCGCGCGACTTTCTTCTGTGCTCGGCAAGACGGTGGTGCCGCATGTGACCATCGATCCAGCTGTCATGGGTGGCGTGGTCGTGCGTGTGGGCGATACGGTCATGGACGGCTCCGTGCGCCGACGTCTGCAGGTGATGCGTCGTCGGATGCTGGGCCAGCGGACCTGACAGATTGCACGGGCGTGGTCGCGAAGAGCGATCGCGCCCGTCATCTTTGGGGGATGACCCCCTCCCTACGAGTCGCTCGTGGTGCGCGCCTGGCGATGTCCGCCGGCTGCGTACTCTTCGCCGGCGCCTGCACGCAGGCCATCGCCGGCGCTCGCCCCACCGATGTACTGCCAAATCGCGGTCCTGACGCGCCGGCGATTCCCGTCTCCCCTGCGAGCACACCGGCTGGAGGCGACACCGCGGGCTATTGGCAGCAACGCGCCGACTACACGATCATCGCGTCGCTGAATGACGCGACGGGCGTCGTCTCGGCCTCGGGCACACTGCGCTACACCAACAACAGTCCGGAGACGCTGCGCGAACTCTGGCTGCACCAGCACCTGAACGCCTTTCGTCCAGGCTCGCGCTGGAGCGCCACAGATGCCCGTGAAGGACGTGATCGCTATCAGTCCATGCGGGAGCCCGACTTCGCGTACGAGCGCTTCACGCGAGCGCCCAGAGCGGACGGGCGCAACCTCGTGGTCACGTACCCGCTCGCTCCCGACAGCACGGTGGTGCATCTCGCGTTGCCGTCGGCGCTCCGGCCCGGAGAGACGATCGAAGTCGACTTGGCGTGGGACGCGCGGCCGAGCACGCTGGCGCGTCGGCAGGGTCGACGGGGACGCAGCGTGGATTTCGCGCAGTGGTATCCGCGCGTGGCCGTGTACGATCGCCATGGATGGAAACCGAATCCGACGGTGCCCGCGGGCGAATTCTACGGCGAGTTCGGCACCTTTGACGTCACGATGATCGTTGCCGACGATCAGGTGATCGGCTCCACGGGCGTACCTGTGAGCGGCGATCCCGGCTGGGCGCGCGTGGCGGCGCCGGGACACACGCCGATCCTGCAGCGCGACGTGTATGCGAACGTGCCCGAAGGTCCCATGATCAAATTGGCCGCGGGGCAGCGCACCGTGCGCTTCTATGCACGGGATGTGCATCACTTCGCATGGAGCGCGTCGCCCGGCTTTCGCTACGAAGGCGGACACTACGTGCGCGCGGTGCCACCGGGCACGTATCGCTTCGCCCTCACGGACACGGTAGCCATTCACGTGCTCTATCGCGCGGACGCGGAGGGTGATTGCGAGCGTGCGGCCACGGGAGCGGACGACGCCGCACGCGAGCGTGCGCGCATGGCGTGCATTTCCACCTCGCGCACGCAGTGGGAGAACGGGCGCGCACTTGCGTTCGGCCTGAATACACAGCAGTGGCTCGAGCAGCTCTTCGGTGCCTACGCGTATCCGCAGCTCACGATTCTCAAGCGCATTGATGGTGGCGGCACGGAGTTCCCGATGATGATGCAGAACGGGTCGGCGAGCCAGGGCCTCACCACGCATGAGGGCGGACACATCTACGCCCACGGCATCCTCGCCAACAACGAGTGGCAATCCGGCTGGATGGACGAAGGCCTGACGTCGTACCAGACGAGCATGCAGAACGATGAAACGCGCAATGCGGTGAGTGAGGCCGTGGCCGCTCGCAATGACAACAATCCTTCACCGCCACCCGACCCAGTGCTTGTGTCACGCGCGCTCGCGCTCCGCAATGCGGCCAACGCGCGCAATGCCGCCGTGCGTGAGGGACGGGCTGAACCCATTGGAACGCGCGCCGATCTGTTCCGCGACTTCAGCACGTACAACAGCATGGTGTATGGACGCGCGTCTGCCATGTTCGAGTCGTTGCACGATGCCATCGGCGACACGGCCTTCCGCGCGTTCCTGCGCGACTACTACGCGCGCTGGGCGTTCCGTCATGTGGATCGCTGGGCGATGCAGGCGAGTGCGGAGCGCATCAGCGGAGTGTCACTCGGCTGGTTCTTCGATCAGTGGATCGACCGCGTCGGCATTGTGGACTACGAAGCGCGCGTGAACACCGTGACCGAGACGGCCACCGGCTGGCGCACGTCGGTCACGTTGACACGGCGCGGCGATTATCGTCATCCCATGCCGGTCGGCGTGCGCACCGCAGACGGATGGACGGTGGTGCGCGGTGACCCGATGCAGGATGTGATGGTCGTGACGATCGAGACCCGCTCGCGTCCTGATGCAGTATGGCTTGATCCCTTCGGCGCCACCGACGTTGCCACACCGGGCGCAGTGCCGATCAACTGACATTGCACCGACGGAGCAGCGCATTTCATGAGCGGACGAGTTGACACACGGCGCGTAGAGAAGCCCTGGGGCCACGAACTGATCTGGGCGCACACTGACCGCTATGTGGGCAAGGTGCTGCACATCAAGGCCGGCCATGCGCTCAGCGTGCAATACCATGAGCGAAAGGACGAAACCGTGCATTTGCTCTCTGGTGAGATGAAATACTGGGTGCAGCTGCCCGACGACACCGAACTGCGCGACCAACGCCTGGTCACGGGGCAGTCGTTTCGCATCACGCCCGGCACCATTCACTACATGGAGGCGATCACCGACTGCGACGTGCTCGAGGCGTCAACGCCCGAGCTCGACGATGTGGTGCGCCTCAAGGATCGCTACGGCCGCGAGGGCACGAGCGCGGCGTAAGCGCTGGGCAAGCGCCGCGCAGGTGCCGTGAGTTGCCCTGCCAGCGCCGTGGCGTGAGATTGCGGAAATTCGTTTCCTTCCGTGGGCGCAGCATCCCGCGCTCCGAACCCGCCGCACCAGAGCCTCATCGCGATGAAGGTCATCATCCCCCTCGCCGGCAAGGGGACGCGTCTGCGTCCGCACACCCACATCACGCCCAAGCCCATGCTCAAGGTCGCAGGACGACCGGTCATGGACTACGTGATGGACGACGTCAAGAAACTCGGCAACGTCGAGCAGGTCGTCTACATCACGGGCCATCTCAAGGAGAAGGTCGAGGCCTACGCGACCGGCGCGTACGGACTGCCGAGCGTGTTCGTGGAGCAGGAGGTGCAGGATGGCACCGCCGGCGCCGTCAACCTCGCGCGTCCGTTTGTCGACCAACCTGTGCTCATCATCTTCGTGGACACGATTTTCGACGCGGACCTGTCGATCGTGAACACCACCGACGCTGATGGCATCATCTGGACGAAAGAAGTGGAAGACTATCAGCGCTTTGGCGTGGTCGTGACCGACAGCGACGATCACATGACGCGCATCGTGGAGAAGCCGAAGGAGCCGATCTCCAAGCGCGCCAACATCGGGCTCTACTACATCCGCAACTGGAAGCTGCTGTACGAAGGCATTGCACACACGCTCCAGCAGCCGGCCAACAAAGGTGAGTGGTATCTCACCGACGCGTTCCAGTACATGATCGACCACGGCGCGAAGATCAAGGTCGTGGATGTCGCCGGCTGGTACGACGCGGGGCAGGTGGAGACGTACCTCGACACCAATCGCGAAATGCTCACGATGGGACGCGCAAGGAAGCCCGCATCGCTCGGCGAAGGCGCGAACATCGTGGAGCCCGTGTACATCGAGGACGGCGTGACGATCGAACACGCGACGGTTGGACCGAATGTTTCTGTGCTCGCGGGCACCAACATCTCGCACGCGGAAGTCTCGAACAGCATCATCGGTGCGAACAGCACGATTACACACGCGACACTCCGGCAGTCACTGGTCGGTGATCGCGTGCATCTCGAACACGTGCACGGCACGGTGTCGGTGGGCGACGACGACGTGGTGCGCGGCAGCGTCGCGTTGTGACCACACCCCCGCGCATCTCGCGGCGGGACGCGCTGTCAGGGCTGGGCGCCATTGTCGCGTCGG
>JBGTFN010000131.1:0-13308 GCA_041747275.1 Gemmatimonadaceae bacterium
GCGAAGCGTTCGACGAACTGGTGGACGCGAAACTTGGCATTGTCGAGGTGTTCCGTCAGGCGGTGGACGGGGTACCAACGGACGGGCTTGCTGTCGGACGTACCGGCAGCGAGCATCGACGGGCGCTCGTCAACGCGCTCACCACGATGGCCGACGGCCTGGCGATGCAGTTTGTCGCAGAGCGAGGCGTCGATGAAGGCGTACTTGCGGCTCATGCCGACGCCACCGTCGACGTGCTGCTGGCAGGTGTCGTTCACGATTTCCGGATTTGATGATGTCAACTGCCAATTCTCGCCTGATGCTGACGACAGCCGCTGCGCTGCTGGCTGTCGCGCCCTCCGCGCTATCCGCCCAGGCCGGCCACGAACACCACGGAGCCCACGCGGGACACGCCGAGATGTCGCTCGTGCTCACTGACCGGGCACGCGCGCAGATCGACTCGGCTCGTACGGCGATCAACCGGTTTGACACGCCGGCCAAAGCGATCGCCGCTGGCTATCTGCCGGTGCTGGGCGACGTGCCGCTGCAGGGCGTGCATTACGTGAATCGCGCGGTGCTGAGTGCGGCCACGTTCGAGATCACGCGCCCGTCCATGCTGCTCTTTTCGCCGGTCGTCGACACAGTGGCGCTGGTGGGTGCGGCGTACGGCTACCATGTGCCCGAGGCAGCGCCCGATCCCGAAGGATTCGATGGCGACGCCGATGCGTGGCACGAACACCCCATGCTCGCGCGGGCTGGACAGCGCCTCACCATGGTGCACCTGTGGGTCACCGATCCACCGGACGGTCCATTCGCACATGACAATGCAACATTGCCGTTCCTTGCGCGCGGCCTGAAGGTACCGCCGGTCGAGTGGATTGCAGGGCGCGAACTGCGCAATCTTGCGTTGGCGCTCGCACTGGCCGATGCACCAGGGCGGCGACTGCTGCGCACGGCGCGCATGGGCGGCGAGCCGCTTCGCGCTGCAATCGCGGTGGAGCGCGATAGCATCAATGGCATTGCTCCGCGGCTCGAGCGCGCGCAGGATGCCGGCGATCGCGCGCGCTACGTATCGTTGGCGGCGGATGCGGTGAGGCACAGCGAGCAGCTGGTCGCCACAATCAAGAACGCAGCGCCGACGCCGCAAATGCGCGATGCAGTGAGTCGTATCATCGATGAACTGATCGGCAATCACGAAACAGTCGCGGGCAAGCCGTAAGGCTCACCCGCGACTGCCTCGGGCAAAAAACGCAAAACCCGAACCGTTCACCGTCAACCGCCACCGTGGACCGTGTCCGCCCGACATCGGCCCCGAGAAAGCGGTCAACGAACGCCGCCCGTCCGCGTTACGACCAGCGCAAGTCGTGATCGGAGAGCGGCAGTGAACGAACGCGCTTGCCCGTTGCGGCAAAAATCGCATTCGTGATGGCCGGTACAACCGGCGGAAGCGCCGGTTCACCGATGCCGGTCGGTGAGTTGTCGCTCAGCTTCCAGTGACACTCCACCGGCGGCGCCTGCGTGAGACGCAGCAGCGGGAAGTCGTGGAAGTTGCTCTGCATCGCGCGGCCGCCCTCGAACGTGATCTTCTGGGCCAGCACCTGACCAATGCCGTCGAGCGCAGCACCCTGTGTCTGCTGTTCGGCGCCGCTCAGGTTGATGATCTGACTGCCCACGTCGCCGGCCACCCACACCTTGTCCACTTTCACATCGCCGGACTGCGACACGGTAACCTGCGCGACCTCGGCGAAGTAGCCGCGATGACTGAAGTAGAACGCCACTCCCATGCCCGTTCCCTTGGGCAGCGAGGCACGATTCGCCCACCCTGATTTTTCAGCAACCAGGTCGAGCACATCACGCATGCGCTTGGCGTCGAGTCCAACCGGCTGGCGCGCACCGGCTTCGACCGCAGGCGCTGGCTGCTCGTTGTCGAGCACTGAGCGCAGGAACGTCACCGTGTCCTTGCCGGCCGCATGTGCGCACTCATCGAGGAAACCCATGAACGCGAACGACAGCGCGTTGCTTCGCGGCGCACGCAGCGCGCCTGTCGGCACACCAAGAGGCATCACCGACGCGGCGATGCTCAGGTTGGGCACGAAGCGCGCGGGAAACTCGGTCGGTCCGATATCCGCACTGGGCGCAAAGCGCTCGCCTTCTCCAAACGACACAAAGTGATTGGAGAACGCGGTGAGCATGCCGTTGGCATCGACGCCGGCGCGGAACTTGTGAAAGCCACCGGGGCGATAGAAGTCATGCTGCGTATCTTCTTCACGCGTCCAGAGCAGCTTGACCGGCACACCGGTTTCACGCGCAATCCACGCGGCTTCGACCATGAAGTCGTTGTACAACCGACGACCGAATCCGCCGCCGGATCGCGTGATGTGCACCGTGATCGCATCGGGCTCCAGGCCCATCGTGCGCGCGACGAGTTGGCGTCCGCTTTCGGGCAACTGGGCGGGCGCCCAGATCTCCAGCTTGCCGCCATCGAAGTGCGCGGTGCAGTTCTGCGGCTCGAGCGGCGCGTGCGCGATGAATGGATAGCTGTATTCCGCTTCCACCGTCTTGCTCGCCGATTGCATCGCCGCGTCCACGTCACCATCAGCGCGCACCGAGCGCTGCGGCGCGGCTGCGAACAGCGCCTTTGCCTGCTCTACAAATCCCGCGGTGCTCTGCGACGATGTGGGATGACTTGCCCACTCCACCTGCAGTTGCTTGCGCGCCGTCTGCACTTTCCACCAACTGTCGCCGACAATCGCGACGCCGCCGAGCAGTCCGTTGAGGTTGTCGCCGCCTTCAACGACAAACGCATGAGTGATGCCAGGTAACTTCGCGATCACGTCGACGTTCGCGCGCGCGACCTTTGCGCCGAACACGGGACTCTTCACGAACGTCGCGTACTTCATGCCGGGCCGCACGATATCAATACCGAAGAGCGGCTGTCCGGTCACGATCTTCCTGTTGTCCACGCCGCGCACGAACTGGCCGATGATGCGGAAATCCTTCGGATCCTTGAGCGGCACCGTAGCCAGGTCAGGCGGAGCAATCGACGCCGCTTGTGTTGCGAGCGCGCCGTAGGTGAGCGTGCGCTGACTTGCGCGGTGATGCACGACGCCCGCTTCGGTCGTGACTTCTTCGGCAGGCACGTTCCACTGCTTCGCCGCCGCACCCACGAGCATCGCGCGCGCCGCGGCACCGACACGACGCATCGGCAGCCAGTTGTTCGGCGTAGCCGTGCTACCGCCCGCCGTCTGCCCCTGGAAGTTCTTCGTATCGAGACTCGCCTGCTCCACCCGCACCTGCGTCCACGCAACGTCGAGTTCCTCGGCGATGAGCATGGGTAGCATCGTCTTGACACCCTGCCCGATCTCCGGGTTCTTGGCCATGATCGTGACCACACCATCGGGAGTGATCGAGATGTACGCACTGAGTCGCGGATCGTCGGCAGGCGGCACCGCACCGTCGCGCCGCGCAACGAGGGCCTCCACCGCGTCGAGCGGCTCGAACACGCTCGCCAGCAACAATCCGCCGCCGGCGATGGCGGATACCCGGAGAAACGAGCGACGGGAAACCTGAGGCGTCGGGGTGCTCATGATTGCACGCTCTCCTCACGCGGCTCACTGCTGCGCGCGCCGCCTGCAGGTGTAGGTGCGGCCATGAGCTCTGCTGCCCGATGAATGCCCTGCCGGATGCGCAGGTACGTCGTGCACCGGCACAGGTTGCCGTTCATGGCGGCGTCGATATCCGCATCGGTCGGCTTCGGCGTGCGCGCCAGCAACCCTGCGGCAGACATGAGCTGACCCGCCTGGCAGTAACCGCACTGCGGCACGTCGAGCTCGTCCCACGCTCGCTGCAGCGCATGTGTGCCGTCTGGCGAGAGACCTTCAATCGTGGTGACGTCGGCACCCTGCACTGCGACGGCGGGCAAGACGCATGAGCGCGTGGGCGAGCCGTTCACGTGCACCGTACAGGCGCCGCACTGCGCGGCCCCGCATCCGAACTTGGTCCCCTTGAGCTCGAGTTCGTCGCGCAGAACCCAGAGGAGTGGCATATCGGACGGCACATCGACCGTGCGTGATTGCCCGTTGACCTTCAGCGTGATGTTCATTGGCGGGGCCTGGAGGGAGGAAATGACCCTGTAATGTCTCCCTTGCAACCCCTTAGGTCCAGTCGCCCTGCCACGAGGCTAGCCCGCTCCGGCCGGGCGCTGCCCGCACTTCGCAACTACCAGCGCAGGCCGTACCGCCGGATCTCGAACACGCCGTCGTTCCCAGCGCCGATGCCAAGCAGATAGTCCGCTCCCGCTTCGGTTGGGATAAATCGGGGCGGAAGGGCGAGCGTCCCCAGCAGACGTCCCCGCGAATTGAAGACGGTCACGCTGTCGGTGAATTGCGCCGGTGCCGTGAATCCGTTCGCCCACACCGTGCCGTCTTCGCTCAGGAGCAACCGTCCGAACGCCGGCACGGAGTCGGCAAAGCGCACTGAGGCAGACGACACTGCGGACGGATTCGCCTGCACCAGTGAAGCCACCAGCGCCTCCCGTTCAGCGTCGTTCACGGCGCGAGCACGCCAGTTTCGCGTGAGAGTGGTCAGGCTGTCACCATTCGCGTCGAGCACACGCACCTGCCATGAGGCGTTGTAGCCCAGCAGCACGCGAGCGCCGTTGGTGGCCATCTGCAGCGCGGGCGAGAGAAACCGAAAGCCGGTTCCCGTGAGCTCCCGTACCAGCACGTCATCGGCAAGCTGCGCGACCTGCCGGCCTTGTCCGCTCATTCGGAAGACCACGGCGCGCACGGAACTCGGCGCACCTGAGGGAAACGGCGACGCCGGCTCCAGGCCGATACCCATGGACGGTGTGGTCCCGCCGAACCCGCCCGCGATCGGCGCCGGTGGCCGCTGCAGCCCCTCCTGCAGCTCGTGCTTTACCAGCAGCGTGCCGTCGTTCATCTGGCCCACGATCGGTGAGCTGCCGTACACGAGGCTGCTCTGCAGCAGCAGGTCTCGCGTTTCGCCCGACACAAGACTGAGCCACGACACGCGCCGTAGCACGGGATCCCAGAGCAGCAGCGAATCGCCCGCCACCACCTGCACGAGCGTGGGCGCACGGAACGCCCCAGGCCCGCTGCCATCGCGGCCATAGACCCGTTGCAGCGCACCCAGTGAATCGAAGCGCAGCACCCGACGCCGGCCCCAGTCGGCAATCGCCACGCCGTTGTTCGGAAGACGCAGCGCGCGTCCCATCTCGCCACGCCCGCCGCCGACGGAGTCAGGGATGCGAATGGTCAGTGATGGCGTGGCAGCGATTGTTGGGGGTACGGACGGCGCGGACTCCGCACACGCGGCAGCGAGCACACAGAGCGTCAGCAGCAAGGTCGAGGCGCGGAACATTCATGCACGCTAACATCGCGCCGGCTCCGGTCGCCATACCCGAGGTCGGCTGCAGACAGGCGGTTAGTTTGCTCGCATGTCAGATCAGCAACCCATGCCATCCGGGGAGTCACCGTTCAAGAACCTGTCGGCTGAACAGCTCGCGGAACAGGTCGCCGAACGCGCGCGCGATGCCGCGACCCTGCTCGAGGCGATCGTGAATGATCGTGCCCTGCTCGCGCACCTGGACGAAGAGCAGCGCACGCGACTGTTGCACGCTGCCGGCCAGGTGTCACGCCCCGACGCCACAGCGCGACGCCGGCTCGTCAAGGCCTCGCGCAATCAGCGCAAGTCGGAGCGCACGCTGCGCGCCGAGTCCGTGCTGCAGGAAACGGGCATCCGGAAACTGCGGCGTGAAGAGGTGTTCATCACGCCACGCCTGTTCGCTCCCAGGGATTTTGTGCAGGAAACGGTGGACGGAGAGCCGGACTTCCGTGCTGCGCCCGAAACGCTGAACTGCTACATCTGCAAGAAGGACTTCACGGAGCTGCATCATTTCTATGATCAGCTGTGCCCGACATGCGCCGCGTTCAACTACGCCAAGCGCACGGAGACGGCGGACCTGACAGGCCGCGTTGCGTTGCTCACGGGCGGACGCGTCAAGATCGGATACCAGGCGGGCATCAAGCTGCTGCGCGCCGGCGCGCATCTCATCGTCACCACGCGCTTTCCGCGTGACTCCGCAATGCGATACGCACGCGAGCCCGACTTTGCGGAATGGGGACACAGGCTCGAGATCTTTGGGCTCGACCTGCGCCACACACCAAGCGTCGAGGCGTTCTGCCAGCAGTTGGTGCAGTCGCACGACCGGCTCGACTTCATCGTGAACAATGCGTGCCAAACGGTGCGCCGTCCGCCCGACTTCTATCATCACATGATGGACGCGGAAAACGCTGCGCTGCAGGCCATGCCGGAATCGGTGCGACACCTGCTCGGCGCGGATGAGGGCGTGCGCGGCTATCGCATGTTGCCTGAGGGAACGGGCGAGACCCCGTCGGTGGATCTTCGCGATGCGGTAGGTCTTACGCACGCTGCACAGCTGTCGCAACTCAAGTTGCTGGCCGAGGAGGAAGCGGCACAGCACGCGCTCTTTCCGGAAGGCAGGCTCGACCAGGATCTGCAGCAGGTGGACCTGCGCGACCGCAACTCGTGGCGTATGCAGATGCACGAAGTGCCGTCCGTGGAGCTGCTCGAGGTGCATCTCGTCAACGCCGTGGCACCGTTTCTGTTGAATGCACGCCTCAAGCCGCTCATGCAGCGCACGTCGGGCCGCGACAAGCACATCGTGAACGTGTCTGCAGTGGAGGGGCAGTTCTATCGCCGATTCAAGACCACCCGGCATCCGCACACGAACATGGCGAAGGCCGCGCTGAACATGATGACGCGTACGTCGGCGCCCGATTACTTCGCAGACGGCATTCACATGAACAGTGTGGACACCGGCTGGGTAACAGACGAGGATCCCGCGGAAATCGCGGCGCGAAAGACGGCTGAGCATCGCTTCCATCCGCCGCTCGACATCGTGGACGGCGCCGCGCGCATCGTGGATCCGATTATCGACGGCATCAATAGCGGGCGGCACGTGTGGGGCCAGTTCCTCAAGGACTACGTGCCCACCGACTGGTAATACAGCCCCAACCTTTCAATAAACGGGTCATCATGAAGCGGAGCGAACGCTGAGCGTACTCGGATGGATGACGGCCGCGGGCGTGCTGCTGCTGTTCATGGCGCTCTCGGCTGTATACGTGCGCCGGTGGCCCGTCTCGACCGCGATCATCTATCTGATGGTCGGGTTCGCAATCGGGCCCGCTGGCTATGCACTACTCACGCTCGACATCGTGCACGGTTCGGTGTGGATGGAAGTGCTCACCGAAATCGCGGTGATCATCTCCCTGTTCGTTGGCGGGCTCAAGCTCCGTCTGCCGCTGCGCCATCGCGCGTGGCGTCCGGCATTTCTGCTTGCGAGTGTGGTGATGATCACATCAATCGCGGGCGTGAGCGTGGTGTCGCACTACCTGTTCGGCTTGCCGACTTTTGCGGCGATCCTGCTCGGCGCAGTGCTGGCGCCGACGGATCCGGTGTTGGCGTCGGCTGTGGCGGTCAACAGCGCCGACGACCATGATCGGGTGCGTTTTGCGCTGTCTGGCGAAGCCGGGCTCAACGACGGCGCGGCCTTTCCATTCGTGGTGTTCGCGCTCGAGGGGATTCGTGCCGGCGGACTCGACTCGTGGGTAGGCACCTGGTTCGCCTCGCGCATGCTATGGGCGATTCCGGCCGGCCTGCTGATCGGATACGTGCTCGGCGCAGGACTCGGACGCGTCACGATTGCGATGCGCAGCAAGCATCGCGACACGGACTCACCCAATGACTTTCTGGCGCTCGCCCTGATCGCGCTCTCGTACGTGCTCGCAGAGCGCGTCCATGCATGGGGATTCCTGTCGGTGTTCGCGGCCGGTGTCGGCTTGCGGCATGCCGAACTCAACGTGGTGGCCGCGGCCCCGCATCCTCGATTGCTCGAGTCGCTCAAGCGCGTGCTGCGACGCGATCCCGTGCGCGAGAAACATCACAAAGCAGCGCAGCCACCTGCTGAGCAACTTGTCCACGGTGACCTCGAAACATCGGACCTCGATGAGCCCTCCGTTGCTGCGGGCATGCTGATATCCGAGATGCTGTCATTCGGCGATACCGTGGAGCGGCTGCTCGAAGTTCTGCTCGTGGTGCTGGTGGGCATCGCACTCTCGCAGGCGTTCACGATGGAGGCAGCGCTTCTCTCGCTGCTGCTATTCTTCATCATCCGCCCTGTCGCCACGGCGCTCTTCCTGCGCAACACGCGCACTACCGTGAGCGAGCGTCGACTGATCGGCTGGTTTGGCATCCGCGGCATCGGCAGCCTGTACTATCTGAGTTACGCGCTCAACCGCGGAATCAGCGGCGAGGTTGCGGATACGCTGACCGGCATCGTGGTCACCGTTGTGGCCTGCAGTATCGCGCTTCACGGTGCATCGGTGGGGCCGATTGCTTACCGGCGTGCCTTGCGACGGTTGGACTCGAACCAGTCCACGGCGTGATCGCCGTAAATCGGCAGCACAATACGGCTGTGCTTCGCGAAAGGCTTCCCAACGCGGAGTCCAACGTCCTTGAGCCAGCGCTTGGCCTCCCGCAACTCCGCGTTCGACAGCAGCACGAGGCGGACCTCGGATCCCTTTTTGTAGCGCTGGGAGCCAAGCTCCTCCAACCGATCGAGGTTGGGACGCCGGATGTACCCGCCCCGCTCAAAGAGCGTGCGAAGGTTGTTTGCAGCCGTGGCCATTCGTGTAGTTTAGTGAGCGCTTAACGGGAGTTCATCGCGGCATGGACGAGCCATCACCAGCAACACGCGGAACACAAGCAGGCGACCGCTTCTTCGAGATTGCGATCGACTTGTTGTGCCTGCTCGATTTCAACGGGTACTTCAAGCGACTGAATCCGGCGTGGGAGCGAACGCTGGGTTTCTCGCGGAAGGAGCTCATGTCGCGCCCTTTCATCGAGTTCGTGCACCCTGACGACCGCGAGCGTACGCTTCGTCAGAATTCCGCAGTCCGTGCCGGTGGTCAGGCACTTGCGTTTGAGAATCGATACCTCTGCAAGGATGGATCGTTCCGCTGGTTGCTGTGGAATGCGGCGCCGGCGATCGATGAACAGACCGTGTATTCAGTGGCACGCGACGTCACCAGGTGGAAGCAGTCGCAAGAGGAACGTGAAGCGCTGGTGCGTGATTTGCAAACCGCGCTGAGCGAAGTACGCGCGCTGCAGGCGATTCTTCCCATTTGTTCGTACTGCAAAAGTGTGCGGGACGACACGAACTACTGGCACACCGTGGAGAGCTACCTCGCGCAACAGACCAACTCGCAACTGAGTCATGGTATCTGCCCCGACTGTATGGAGTCGGTCATCGAGCCGCAACTCAAGGCCGATGATTCCCGACAACTTTCAAAGTAGCGCAGCGAACGCGTGCGCAACGTCAGCAACGCACTCGTAGCCCAACGCAACTATGCGTAGCAGTAATGGAATCCGCCTGCTCTTGTGTGTGACCTTTCTCACAGCTCCCGCTCTCTCGGCACAGTCCGCCCAGCAGCCGGCAGCCGTTGTAGAGTCCGCTCAGCCGCCGCCTGCGGTGGCAGAGTCTGCTCAGTCGCCCGAGCCCGTGAGTGTGCAGCGCGCGGCACGAGACGAAGACATCCGCAGCGAGTTGCAGGCAGTGTTCGATCGGGTGCCATCGCTCATTCGCATAAACGTGCAGGTCAACGCGGGCGTTGTGCGTCTCGTGGGCACGGTGCTCGACGCCGAGTCCCGGGAGAAGGCGGAGCAGCTCGCCTCGGAGATCGAAGGCGTCGTGTACGTGGAAAATCGTATTCGCGAATCCACCTCACTCGACGAACAGCTGCAGCCCACCTGGACGCGCCTTCAAAATCTCGGGTACGGCATCATCGCCAAACTCCCACTGCTAGTGGTGGCCGTGCTCATTGTAGTCGCGGCCGGTCTCCTCGGTCGATTGCTGGCGCGCTGGAGCGGACCGGCATTCCTCGACACGAGGAATCCCTTCCTGCAAAACCTCATTCGCCGCGCGCTGCAGGCATTGCTGCTGCTGCTTGGCTTCGTGCTCGCTCTCGACCTGCTCGATGCCACCGCGCTTGTTGGCGCCGTGGTTGGCACCGCTGGTCTCGCCGGCCTTGCCCTCGGCTTCGCCTTCAAGGACATCGTCGAGAATTATCTCGCGGGCACAATTCTCGCGCTAAGACAGCCGTTTTCAAAGAATGATGAAATCCTCGTGGACAAGTTTCATGGAAGGGTGGTAAGGCTCACACCACGTGAGACGATTCTCATGACACTGGACGGCAATCATGTGCGGTTGCCCAATGCGCTGATATTTCGCAGCCCGATGATCAACTACAGTCGCAACCCGCTGCGCCAGTTTCTGTTTACTGCCGGACTCGGGCCCAACGACGACCTCGCACACGCTCGTGAAGTCGGCATCAGCACCTTGCAGCGACTCACGGGCGTGCTGCGCGATCCTGCACCGCAGGTGTTGGTCCTGGAGCTCGGCGATTCGTCGGTCACGGTGCAGTTCTCGGCGTGGATCGATCAACGCGAAACCGAGATGTTGCGAATTCGCAGTGAAGCGATCCGCATCGTGAAGCAGGCGCTCGAGTCGGCCGGGCTCACCATGCCGTCGCCCGGCTACGTCGTCCAGCTTGAGCAGGCTGGCGCAGAAGCGATAAACTCACCACCATCACCCGTGCCCGCAGGAGCGGAGACGGTGCAGGTGGATGTGTCCAAAGATCAGACGGTCGAGAAGCAGATCGACGCCGATCGTTCGACCAGCGATGAAGACGACCTGCTCGACGTGGCCCCAGGCAAGCCAAAGTGATGGATCCTCGACTGCGCGCCGCGCGTGCGATGTGGCGCTGGACCGGAGAGCAGCGTCCGGAGTTCGCCCGTCTGCCCGGACCCGGAGAAGAATCGGTGTGGGACTATCCGCGTCCACCCGCACTGCGTGCCGACACGCGTGAGGTGATCGTGCGCGTTGGTGGCGAGGAGATCCTGCGAACGCGTCGTGCGCTTCGCCTGCTCGAGACGGCCAGCCCACCCGGCTTCTATCTGCCCATGGCCGACATTCTCGCCGGTGCGTTCATGCCAGCGGCCGGCTCGTCGTCGTGTGAGTGGAAGGGCGTGGCGCGCTACTGGAGCGTGAAAGGCGGAAGCGTGCAACTCACGCGCGCGGCCTGGTCATACAAAGCACCCCTTGCACCGTACGAAGCACTTCGCGATCACGTGGCGCTTTATGCCAGCGAAGCCGAGTGCTTCGTCGACGGCGAACGAGTGCGGCCACAGGACGGCGGGTTCTACGGCGGCTGGGTCACCGATGAAATTGTCGGACCGTGGAAAGGCGGTCCCGGCACGAGTGGCTGGTAGAAATCCCGCCACGCTGTTGCTCGCATCGCAGCGGGCGGTGGGTTCCGCGCCGCATGCTCCGCACCGTACGTTCCGTGCATGGCCATTCATGCTGCTGCCGGGACGCAATCGCCGTCCGTTGGATTGATCGACCTGCCCGCGCTGGTGACGGCGTACTACACGCGCACCCCAGACGTGGAAAACCCCGCGGAACGAGTCGCGTTCGGCACATCAGGGCATCGGGGCAGCGCACTCACCACGTCGTTCAACGAGCATCACATTCTCGCGATCACGCAGGCGATTTGCGAGTATCGCGCTGCACACGGAATCGTAGGCCCGCTTTTTCTTGGCGCCGATACGCACGCTCTCTCCACGCCAGCGCACGAAACCGCACTCGAAGTACTGGCCGCCAATGGCGCCACGGTCATGATCGCGCCGAGCGACGATTACGTGCCCACGCCGGCCGTGTCGCACGCCATCCTGACGTACAATCATGATCGGATGACCGGCCTCGCCGACGGCATCGTCATCACACCGTCGCACAACCCGCCTGCCGATGGTGGGTTCAAATACAATCCCACACACGGCGGACCCGCTGACAGCGATGTCACGCGCGCCGTCGAAGCGCGCGCGAATGAAATCCTGGCGGATGGTCTGCGTGCCGTGCGCCGCGTGTCCGTTCGCAACGCACGTGCGGCAGAGAACACGTACACGCACGACTATCGCACGGCGTACGTGAACGATCTCGCGCACGTGCTCGATCTCGACGTGATTCGCCACGCTCCGATCACGGTGGCGGCGCATCCGCTCGGTGGCGCAGGTGTGTATTACTGGCAGCACATCGCAGATCACTATCGCCTGCCGCTCACGGTGCTCGACACCGCGGTCGACGCGACGTTCCGCTTCATGACGCGAGACTGGGACGGCAAGGTGCGCATGGACCCGTCGTCTGCGTATGCGATGGCGGGCGTGCTGGCGGTCTCCGACGGCTTCGCGGTCACCGTGGCCGCCGACACCGATCACGACCGCCACGGCATTGTGACGAGCAGCAGCGGACTGATGGCACCCAATCATTATCTCGCGGTCTGCATCGACTACCTGTTGTCGCATCGCGCCGCGTGGCGAGCGGACATTGCGATCGGTAAAACGGTCGTGAGCAGCAGCCTCATCGACCGTGTGTGCAATGCACACGGCCGTCGCATGCACGAAGTGCCTGTCGGCTTCAAGTGGTTTGTTGACGGATTGATGGACGGATCGCTCGGCTTCGTCGGTGAGGAAAGCGCTGGCGCCACGTTTCTGCGGCGAGACGGACAGGTGTGGACCACCGACAAGGACGGAATCATCGCCGGGCTGCTGGCCGCGGAAATGACAGCGCGCAGCGGACGCGATCCGGGTGAGCACTACGCCGAGCTTGCCGAGCGGCTCGGTGCTCCGGTGTACGCGCGTATCGATGCTCCCGCCAGCACCGCGCAAAAGCGCGTGCTCGCAGCACTCGACGCCGAGCGACTCGCGGTCAGTGAACTCGCAGGTGATGCGGTCACCGCGGTGCTCACGCACGCGCCAGGCAACGGTGCCGCGATAGGCGGAGTGAAGGTGAGCACGGATAACGGGTGGTTCGCCGCGCGTCCGTCAGGCACGGAGGACGTGTACAAGATCTACGCGGAAAGTTTTCGTGGTGACGCGCATCTCGCGCGCATTCAAGCCGAGGCTCAATCGCTGGTGGACGCCGCGCTCGAATAGAACGCGTCATCGGGTGTCTGCAGCAACTGCTCGCACAGCGCCACAATGCGCTCCACCGCCTGCGCAACGAAGTGTGCGCCTCGTTCTGCCGTTGCCGCGCGTGGATTGCCAACGCCTGTGTCGTCGGTGACCTGCGTCCAGCGCCGCGGCATCCACGCCCAGCCCTCGCGCACGCCTGCGAGCACGCTCACCTTCGCAGCACCGTCGCCCCATGTGTCGCGACCGGCCACGAGATGC
>JBGTFN010000132.1:0-36505 GCA_041747275.1 Gemmatimonadaceae bacterium
CAGCGTGGGCGTGCGAAGGCGCGCCCGAAGACGCACGATCCACGTTTCCTTCGACGCGTGGCGCGTCTGTACGTCTTCGGCCACCGCCGAGAGCACGCGGGCAATGGCCCGCGGATCAGCGGGAGGCAGCGGCGAGAGTGAGCCGCGCACGCGCTCAATCAGTTCGTCGCGTTCGTCACCGATCATGGTGTACCTCCGCGAGTTGTTGCCGGAGCGCGTCGCAGGCTCGCTTCACGCGCATGCGCAGCGCAGAGAGTCCAGCGCCTGTGATATCCATCATGTCCTCGTAGCTGAGGTCTTCGACGTGTCTGAGCAGAAACGCCTCCCGCTGCTCCGCGGGCAGCGTGTCGAGTACGCGATGCACGGCTTGCTGAAACTCATCTGACGCGAGCGAGGGCGCACCTGGCCCGGCTGCATCGATCGGCAGGTCGCCGTAGTCGATCAGTGCGTAGTGCCGCTTTCGTTTTTCCAGCATGGTGCGACAACGATTCGCGAGAATTCGGAAAAACCAGGGATCGAATGCGGCGCCGGTCTGGAAGCCGTCGAGATGGCGATGCACCCGGACAAAGGTGTCCTGCACCGCCTCTTCCGCATCCTCCGCGTGCCCGAGCATCTGCCGCGCGAACCGGAGTGCGCGTGGATATAGCCGATCGACGATCAGTGCAAACGCCTGTCGGTCGCCGCGCTTCGCGCGATCGATGAGCTCCGGTTCCAGCGGCGTCACAAGCAATCAGTCCAGTTGAATGCCGATCGTTTGAATGGGTCCGTCCGCGACAAGCGTGCCGTTCGGTCCCGGTACGTACGTCCAGTAGACGAGGTTTGCTTCGCGCGCCGATGACGTGTATCCGTCGATCGCGGTGTAGCTGACTGTCGCCGTGGCCCCTTGTGCCAGCTTCTTGCATTCCGAGGTGCAAGGCGGATAGAGCGCCACGAGCATCTGATTTTTCTCAACTACGCGATAGCCGATGGTGCGCTCGGTGCCGTTGCGAATGGTCACGACGGGCCGCTTGGCAGTGACGGAAACGGCGCCCTCCCAAAGGGATGAATCCTCCGCTGGGGTCGGCGTCTCGATGGGGGCGCCTTCGCTTGAACATGCGGACAGCGCCGCGCCCAGCGATGCCGTCGCAGCGATGAGCAGCAACCGGCGCGCGTGACGAATAACCGGTGAGGACGAGGATCGGGGTATGCTCATAGATGATGGCTCTCTGGATATGCGTGGCAATGTTCAAAGTCTCGACATGCCGCATTACCCAGCGAGGGTCATTTGCATCACGGGCGAGCGTAAGCAGCCGAACATATTCCGAAGACACACCACACAACAAAACGGCAGCGCCATTCGGCGCTGCCGTCGTAATTCTGTTCACCTGGCCAGCTCGAGTGCCGACGGGTTGAGCGCTCACCCCACCAAGGGTGAGTCGCGCCCGGGCGCCAGGAATGCTACCTGTGGCGAGACTCGAAATCGCTCAACTCCTTTTCAGCTTCTTCCTTCGTCTTTCCATAGGCCTGCTGCAACTTGCCGACGAGCTGCTCGCGCTTGCCATCGATTACATCAAGGTCGTCGTCCGTGAGCTTGCCCCACTGTTCGCGAACCTTGCCCTTCATCTCTTTCCAATTTCCCTTCATCGTATCTTCGTTCATCTCAATCTCCTTCTGTCGAAGTGCGAGAGTTGGCGTTTGCCAATGAATGAGCAATGTCACCGCTGCAGGGCCACGCGTCAGCTGCCCTGAAGGACGATCTTTGCATACAACGTCAGTGCATGCGGCTCTCAGCGGCTCTCAGCGGCTCTCAGCGGCTGGCGAGCGGAGCGATAAGCTCGACACTCCCCGTTCGCAGCGCGAGCGAGACGCCATCTTTCGTTGCACGTTCGCGCGCGAACGACCACCACTCGCTATTCGATGATTCAATCGAAGCAAGCTCATCGTTGACGAACAGCTCGATTCTGACGAGCACATCCACGTCGCGCGGCCCAGCGGTCAGTTGTACTCTCCGACGTGGCTTGCTGAGCGAGCCGTCCGGTGCGGCATCGCGTGCGGAGCGGTCCAGCACGTCACGCAGCTCGCGTAGCAGCGCGAACACGACGAAAGTAAGTGCATGCGCAGACTCGTCACTGACGCTCAGCGCAGTTTCGGGCATCTCGCCCTGGAGCGCGGTGCCGCGTGGCAGGTGTGCTCGACCAAAGCGAAGCGTCCGCGCCATCCAACTCGAGAGCAGGCCGGCGCGCGACGGCGCAAGAGACGCCCCTCCCACCGGACCACGCAGCTCACGAAGCTGGCGGCCCAGCGTCCGGATTTCGCTGCTGATGCTCTGCACGGGTGTCAGACTCTGCCCTGCTGCACCGAGCTGAAGCGCCTCTGCATGCATGGCGAGCGCACTCGACAAGCCACCCAAATCATGCGCGGCGGTCTCGAGCATGGCGCGCAGCAACACGACTTCTACCTGCGTCTTCAACGCATCGCCACCTTGCATTTCAACTCCAGTGAAGTATGGCACGTACTACCTTTATGACTTGGCGCACACCGGAACGCCCGCACAGTCCGCAGGTATTATGCAGCGCATAGTCTATTGTGGGATGGCGCGCCCAACATTTTCCAGGATCAGCGATGACTGAGTCATCCATTCGAGTACTGCTGGTGGACGACCATGCGATCATGCGGGAGGGTCTCGCGGCAGTGCTGACTCGGCACGGAATCGAGGTTGTTGGACAGGCTGGTGATGGTGAGGCGGCAATCCAGCTGTTCAAATCACTGACACCGGATGTGAGCATCGTGGACCTGCGCATGACTCCGATGGATGGCGCCGAGCTGACAAAGGCGATGCGTGACATCGACCCCGAGGCGCGTGTCATATTGCTCACCACCTACGACACCGATGAAGAAGTGTTCCGTGGACTGCGCGCCGGTGCCGCCAGTTATCTGCTCAAGGATGTCGATTCTGATGAACTCGTGGCAACCATTCGGGCGGTGCGCGCAGGCAAGCGGGTCATTGCGCCCGCTATCGCAGCCAAGTTGGCGGAACATGTCTCTGCCGATGTGTTGACGCCTCGCCAGACCGAGGTGTTGCGCTGCCTGTCCGAGGGCAAGAGCAACCAGGAAGTGGCCGATACGCTCTTCATCAGTGAAGGAACGGTCAAGGCGCACGTGAAAGCGATCCTCGCCAAGCTCGATGCACGCGACCGCACCCAGGCGCTCATGATCGCGTTCAAGCGGGGATTGCTGCGCGTGGTCTGATCAGCAGCTTGTGATCGTGGTCACCGGAACGAGGTGTGCGTGCCCCTTTGGGATAGAGAGAGATCAACCGGGCGACGAATATCCGCGGGCCACTGGCGCTCCTAACTTCTGAGATGGAAGCAAGCTCCGATGGAGCCCATCTCCCGCAGACGTCAGTGAACTTTCAACGCGGACTTATACACATGATTCGTACTATTCGCACACCAGTCATTTTGCTCGGCGCCGTTTTCGCAGCAGCCTGCAGCCCCGATGCGCAGACGGAAAGCGAAGTGACCACAAGCATGGCGGATGGCACCGTCGCAACATCCATCTCCGGTGATTCGGCAGACGCGCGTGGTGTGGCACTCGTTCGCGTTGTGAACGCCGTGCCCGATGCGCGGTCAGTGACCGTACGTGCAGATGACATGCGTTCAATGCCTGCCGTCGACTACAAGAAGGTCACACCGTATACGAACATCGATGCCAACTGGGCGCGGTTCGAAGTCTCCGGTGGCACTGCCGGCACCTACGCTCCGCTCGAGACCAATCGCGAAGTGATGGCCGATGGACATCGCTACACCATGGTCGTGCTGCGTGAGGAAGATGGCGCGGAGCTGAAGACGCGCGTCCTTCGCGACGAGATTTCCAGTGATGCGAGCAAGGCACACGTTCGCGTGATCCATGCTGCCCGTGGCATTGACGAAGTCAACGTCGTTGCGCAGGGCGGCGAGACCATCTTCGACGGTATCAACTACAGCAACGAAGGTGGCTTCAAGGATTTCGACCCTTGGACGGGAACGCTCGAATTCCGCACCGAAGATGGCAATCGTCGCATCGCGACACTTTCGGACGTGAACTTCAAGGCCGGCACGTCGTACACCGTCGTGCTGACGCGCAAGGATGCCAAGACCGTTGAGGCGTTCTGGTTCTCGGACACGCCGACGCCGTAACACGCTTTATGTGATATGGCGCGCATGCAGTTCATGCGCTGCAGGCAGCACGCGTCGGGCTTCCAGGAGTCCGGCGCGTGCTTGCGTTTGTGAGCTCAGTCGTCGTCGAGCGCGATCACCGCGTCGCCGGCGCGCACGCGATGGATTGCCTCGATCAAACGATCAGCCGACACGCCCTTGGAGACGAATCCCCAGGCGCCAAGACCCATCGTCTCCGTCACCAGCTCGGGGTCAGGGTAGCCCGTAAACATGATGACCCGGGTGGTCGGCGTATCACGCACAAGGGCGCGCAGCAGCGTGAGCGCGTCCACGCCATCTGGAAGGTCGACATCGAGCAATACCACATCGGGTTGGACCGTGACCGCGCGATCAGCGGCATCGGCAAACGCTTCCGCGCGATATAGCCCGGCAAACCCCGGCTCCAGCTCCAGCCGCCGCTCGAGTGCATCACACAGCATCTCATTGTCGTCGATGCACATGACCGTGAATGTCTCGAACGCGGCGCTGGACGGCGCAGCATTCTTTTGCGGCTTCATCGCAGCTGGCTCGGCGCCCGACACACCGTCACTGGAGGACATCTGCCAATGTGCCAAGTCGGGACGGCAGCACCCACGTAAGCGCCTGTTGCTCGGCCGCAGTCTCGGGTACGCCGACGACGATAAGACGAGGCGCCAGCTCGTCGTCGACCCGGGAGATTCGCTCACGCGCCATGGCCAGACTGGCCCGGTCGCAAACGACAAGCAGCGGCGGACTCGCACGTCGGTCCTGCTCGCTCCACTCGACAAGGCCACGCTGTGCAAGTATGAGTCGGGCGACGGCCAGCTGCCGTGGATCGCCAAGCTCGAGCCGCACCTGCGTTCCCAGCGCCGTACGGTTCCCACGCTGGCTTTCCTGAAGCGGCAGCGTGATCGTAAATGATCCGCTGTGGTCGTCCATCTGGTTCAAGTGCAAGTCGCCACCGTATTCCGCAAGCAGTTCCCTGACGCGTTTCAAGCTCAATCCGGAAAAAGCTTCGACCGGGGAGTCAGTCGGCAGGTCGAGCGAGCTCTCCGGGGACCAATCATTGAACTCGGTAGGCTGTCCGGAAAACTGAAGTGTGAGATACACACATTTCCGAAGTGCGTGCGCACGAAGTGTGACGCGCGGCGCCAGCGCGTCCTGCATCCAGATGCGTGCGTTCATGGTGAGCGCGAGCGCAACCTGAGCGATCAGGTTCGACGGCACTTTCGTGGTGGGCAGTGCATCCGGGATTAGCACCTCGATCTTCGTCCCGGCACCGAGCGAAGCGCTGAGGAGCGGCCCGACCTCCTTCCACCATGTTTCCAGATGCGTGCCGGTCACGTCGTCCCGCCCGTCCTGCGACAGCAAGCGCAGTCCTGTCGCCAGACGCTGCAGTCCGAGGATGCTCGCGCGGATCCCGTCCAGATCTCGTCGTGCTGCATCGCTCAGCTCAGGTGAGGCAGACAGCGCGTCGGCTCGAAGCAAAGCCGGCATGACGGCGTTGCGAATGTCGTGGCCGAGTCCGGCTGTCAGACAGCCGATCATCGCCAACCGCTGCTGCTCGAGCAACCGGCGGTCGGCGTCTGGCGATGAGGGGCGCGACGCACCTCGTTTACGGGACATGATGATCGCGAATTCCTCAATCCATAGGGTGCGGAAGAACGTCTCAGTGACACTGCAGTGTACACAGGCCGATGCACGGACGACATGCGCCCCAGGGAGCAGTTTAGTATACTCCAGAGTCCCCTGCTGTTCCCGAAGAAGGGACCAACCGCTACCTCGCCGCGCCCATGGAAAACGTCAAGCCTGTGCTGGATCGTCGCGTGCTCGTCGTCGATGACAACTCCGACCTCGCCGAAAGCATGTCAGCGGTGCTCGAATTGCTCGGCTACGAGGTGCGAAGCGCTACCAGCGGCGGTGACGCGCTGACCTGCATGGAATCATGGTTGCCACAGGTCGTGTTTCTCGACCTGACGATGCCGGACATGAGCGGTGTCGAAGTGGTCGAGCGTGCGCGCGCGGCGTCGTGGTGCGAATCGATCATGCTTGTGGCGATGACCGGCTGGTCAGCGGGTGTCGAGCGCGATCGCGCGCTCGCTGCGGGATTCGACCTGTTCGTGGAGAAACCCGTCGACATGGACACGTTGCAGACGCTGCTCGCCCCGCTCCACCGTTGAGGCTGTCTGCAGGAGCAGGCGCTCGTGTGTGCGTTGACCGCACGAAGAGGATAAAGATACCTCGCGAGACGAATACGACCACGCGCTGTTAGCGGTGAGATTCAACTGTCATGATGCGCCGGTAGATTTGCTCTGCTGCTCGCTGTCATTGATGGTCAGTCCACCCGTGGGATCGGAGAGTTCGCCTCATGTCAATCGACACCCTGCAGGACTTGATGCTCCATGAGCTTCAAGATGTGTACAGTGCCGGGCGCAGCTAAGCACGGAACGGGAAGCGGGACGCGCCGTGGTACCCGCCTCCCCATATCCGACTGATATCAGCGGAAGATGTCGAAGTTGCCCAGCAGCCACCACAGGACGATGAAGATGAGGATCGTGCTGAAGCAACCACCTCCCAACTTTTTCGCTCCATATCCGGCCGCAAGGCCGCGCAGCAGCTTGCTCATATGTTGACTCCAGTTGCAGTGCGTAATGTCGCCGTCATGTACGGCGTCTGTTTACTCGCTTGAACTTCGCACGTGCCACCGACGAAACAATTCCTCGCAAGAGATAAGTCAACTCGGCGAGCGCAGCTATAGATCGTTTTCTTCAATCACCCCTTCAAAGGAACCCAACATGCTGATGACAATTGCCATTATCCTGCTCGTTCTCTGGCTACTGGGCATGGTCACCGCGTACACCATCGGCGGCTTCATCCACGTGCTGCTTGTCATCGCGGTTATCATAGTGCTCGTTCGCGTGATTCAGGGGCGCAGCCCGGTCTGATCGACTGGGCGGGTCGATGGCCTGCGCATCGACGCTCGATGCGCAGGCGCGACCGCTCGTTCCAGTGATGCCAGCAGCAGGTCTGCGAAGATCGCGAGCAGCGCCGCAGGAATGGCACCGGCGAGAATCAGCCGGCTGTCCGCCAACGCCAGTCCCGTCACGATCGGCTCGCCGAGTCCGCCCGCTCCGATGAACGCGGCGAGCGTGGCCGCACCAACCGTGATAACGGCAGCAGTTCGGATACCGGCAAGAATGGACGGTGTTGCCAACGGAACCTGCACCCACCAGAGGCGCTGCCATGCCGTCGTGCCGAGTGCCTCGCTGGCACTGACCGCCTCTGGATCGGCCATGGATACGCCGCTGAACGTGGCTCTCACGATCGGCAGCAGCGCGTAGATCCAGAGCGCAACCAGCGCCGGAGCCGCCCCGATCCCAAGCAGTGGAATCATGAACGCGAGCAGTGCGATCGAGGGGATCGTCTGTGCGACTCCGAGAACCTGCAATACGATTGCTGCGACTCCCGCCATTCGAGTGAGCACTACGCCAAGTGGGACGGCGACGAGCATCGCCGCGCCGAGCGACACAAACACCAGCATCGCATGTTCGAGCGCCAATCTGCGTGTCTCTGCCCGTCTGGCCCAGAAAAACGACGCGAATCCGCGCCATCCGTCCCGTGTCGACAGCGCTGACACTTGCGATTCGGCAAAGGAGGGAGAAATGATCGCCAACTCGCGCAGCGCGGACCGCGCCACGTCCGGGATCGGTTCACGCGCTGTTTCGATGCGGCTGTTCCACTCACGCACCTGCGCCTCACTAATGCGACCGCTGAGCTCGGAGAGCGCCGCGATCACATCGGGACGTGAGGTGGTGATGCGTGGCGATACGATCGCCGAAGCGTCGTAGGGAGGGAAGAAGGTCAGGTCGTCACGCAACGTGACCAAGTCGAATGCGGCGAGCAGGCCATCGGTCGAGTAGCCATCGATCACATCCACTGCACCCGAAGTCAGCGCCTGGTACTTCACCGCCGGCGTCAGCGGGCGAATATCGCGAAATGTCAGACCATAGCGACGGGCGAGCCCTGCAAATCCATCGGATCGACCGATGAAGTCGGATGTAAACCCCGCTGTCAGTGCGGATCCTTCGCGCGCCAGGTCAGAGATGCTGCGCAGCCGCAGGCTATCTGCGGTTGCGCGCCTGACCGCAATGGCGTAGCCGTTCGAAAAGCCAAGCGGAGGGAGCCAGCGCACGCCGTATCGTGAGAGAAATTGCTCTGCGACCCGTGCGTACACCAGTCGGGCGTCGGCCCGCATGGCGTCGGACGCAGAGTCGCGAAGCACGGCGACGAGGCCAGTACCCGTGTACTCCGGATACACGTCGATCGCGTTCGTTCGAAGCGCCTGAAGCGCGACCTCCGTCGACCCCAGTCCGGGACGCCGTGTCACCACGACACCTCGCGCCTCGAGCAACTGCGAGAACATTTCGGCGAGCAGGTAGGACTCACCGAATGGCTTCGATGCCACCACCACGGGCGTGGAGTCCGGCTGCGGCACCAACTGCATGGCGGTGGCAAGAACCAGCGTCGCGATTGCGCTCACCAGGTATTGTCCAGCGTTACGGAGCGCCAAAGGCGTGCGCACTTCGCTCCGCTTGCTCGAGTAGCGCTTGCACGTACGCGCTGGCCGGCGCCCGCCGCAGCTCTTCAAACGGCCCTCGCTGCTCCACGCGACCGGCTCGCATCACGACAACGATATCGGCAAGTCGCGCGGCTTCGATCAGATCATGCGTCACAAGCACCGCCGTGAACGCAAGCGTTGCCTGAAGTTGCTGAAACGCGTCGTGCAACTCAGCGCGCGATATGGCGTCGAGCGCACCGAACGCCTCATCCAGCAGCACGATGCGCTGTTGACCCGCGAGTGCCCGCGCCAGAGCCACTCGCTGTCGCTGCCCGCCGGAGAGTTCGTGGGGATACCGCGACGCGAAGGTGTCCACGGAGAGACCAACCAGCGCCATCGCGTCCTGAGCCGCGCGGGTGGGATCCGGCATCCCTGTGAGTCGCGGCACAAGTGCGACATTGCGCACAACGGTCCAGTGTGGGAGCAGTCCGCCTGACTGCGGCACATAGCCGATGCCCCGTCGCAGGGCGACCGCATCAATGGTGCGCACATCGCGCCCGTCGACACGCACGTGTCCCGCATCGGGCTCGACCAAACGGTTGAATGTGCGCAGCAGTGTCGACTTGCCCGATCCACTCTCGCCGACAACCGCCCATGTCGTGCCGGCTTGTATCGACAGGGTCACGTTCGCGAGCGCAATCGTGTGGCCGAATGCATGATGGAGATCGTGGGCTTCGAGTGCGATGGACACGAGATGCACGGGAAAATGAGTGCTCGAGCGTTGCCGAAGGGAACCTACCTGCATCAAATGGAATACGTCTAGTCTGAATTCGATTCCCCCCAAGGCCAGCAACAATGACACACTCCCTTGTCGCGCCAACGGCGCACGAGTCGCCACACGCGTTGGTTGAGCGCTTCCGGGCGGTGAGAACAGCGACGGTCCGACTGTGCGCCCCCCTCCAGACGGAAGACTTCGTCGTATCCAGTATGGACGATGTCAGTCCCACCAAATGGCATCTCGCGCACACGAGCTGGTTCTTCGAGACTTTCCTGCTGGCCGTACATTCGCCCGACTACGTGCCGCTCAACCCGCGCTACGCGTTCCTCTTCAACTCATACTATGTGCAGGCGGGCGAGCGGCACTGCCGCGCGCAACGGGGATTGGTCACGCGTCCGACCGTCTCCGAGGTCTTCGCGTACCGCGCGTTCGTGGATGATGCCGTCGAGTCGCTGTGCGAAACGCTGGGGAGTGATCCTGGGCATCCGGCCTGGAGCGTGCTCGAGTTGGGATTGCATCACGAGCAACAGCATCAGGAATTGCTCATCACCGACATCAAACACGTTTTCTGGACGAACCCGATGCGTCCGGCGTACCGCGACACGCCGGTGCCTGCGCCGCGCGCGTCCGCCCAGGGTTGGGAGCGCATAGACGAAGGGGTGTATCGTATCGGGCACGAGGGACCGCGATTTGCCTTCGACAACGAAAGTCCTTCTCACAATACCTACGTACAATCCTCGCGGCTCGCTCATCGCCTTGTGACGAACGCAGAGTATGCGGCCTTCATCGCCGACGGCGGCTATCGGCAGCCCGCACTCTGGTTGAGCAACGGCTGGAGCACGGTGCAGGAGCAGCGCTGGCAGGCTCCGCTCTACTGGGAGCAGCGCGACGGGCAGTGGAATGAGTTCACGGTCGGCGGTGACGCGCCGATCATTCCGTCCGCGCCCGTATGTCACGTCAGCTATTTCGAAGCTGACGCCTTCGCGCGGTGGGCCGGCCATCGGTTGCCCACGGAATCGGAGTGGGAAGTGGTTGCAGCTGCGCGCAAGATCGATGGCCGATTTGCCGAACACGGCACAATGCATCCGTCAGCCGGAGGTGGCACAGGCCTGCAGCAACTCTATGGCGATGTGTGGCAGTGGACGCAAAGCGCCTATGTGGCATATCCCGGATTCCGGCCGTCCGCGGGGGCCATCGGCGAATACAATGGCAAGTTCATGTGCGATCAGTGGGTGCTGCGTGGAGCGTCCTGCGCCACACCGCGCACACACGCGCGTCACACCTACCGCAACTTTTTTCCGAGCGATGCACGCTGGCAGTTCACGGGCATCCGCCTCGCCGCCGACGCATGATCAACACACTGAGCAACGCAATGAGCAATGCATTGACCACACGCGCCGCGAACTCGCAGCGCACACAGTTCTCGCGATCCACATTGCCCGGCACGTTGCGCACGTCGGCCCTTCGCGGCCTCCGGGCACAGATCAAGACGCTGCCGCCCGCTCTCTTCTACGACGCCACGGGCGCGCAGCTCTTTGAAGAGATCTGTGAGCTGCCGGAGTACTATCCCACGCGCACAGAACTCGGCATTCTCGCGGAGCATGCACCCGCGATGGCGAAGCAGATTGGCCCGCGCGCTGCGCTCGTAGAGTACGGAAGCGGAGCGGGCGTGAAAGTGCGCTTTCTGCTCGACGCACTCGACGCCCCTTTCGCGTACATCCCGGTGGACGTCTCGAGGGAGCAGCTGGTGTCCGTCGCCGAACAGCGTGCGCGACAATATCCGTCGCTGCACATCATGCCGGTGTGCGCTGACTACACACAACCGTTCGAACTACCCCGGTTGCCCACGGACGCGCGACGCGTGGCGTTTTTCCCCGGCTCCACGATCGGCAACTTTCATCCCACCGAGGCGGCGGCGTTCCTGCGCCGAGTCCGGCACACTGTCGGTCAGGACGGCGGCCTGCTGCTCGGTGTCGACCGTCGAAAGGACCCGGCCGTCCTGCACGCTGCCTACAACGACAGCGCGGGTATCACGGCGGCGTTCAATCGCAACGCCCTCACGCACCTCAATCGTGAACTTGATGCCAACTTCGACCTGGCGAAGTTTCGTCACGTGGCCTTCTTCAACGACGAGGCCAGTCGCATCGAGATGCATCTCGAGGCCACCGAGGCGCACGAGGTGCTCGTGGACGGCAATGCGATCAGCTTCGACGAAGGTGAGACGATCCATACGGAGTGTTCGTACAAATACGACGAACAGCGACTCGAGACTTTGGTGGAAGGGGGTGGCTTCGCTGTGGACACCCTTTATACCGACGAGAACGAGTGGTTCTGGCTTGCCTGGCTGCGACCGACGGGCCGGTCGTAGCTTGCGCTGATGTCTGCACTTTTCGAATCGTTCGGGCTGCGCGCGCTCACGCTGCGCAATCGCATCGGCGTCTCGCCCATGTGTCAGTACTCGAGCCGCGATGGTTACGCGTCTGACTGGCATCTCGTGCATCTGGGAGCGTTCGCTACGGGTGGCGCAGGACTGGTGTTCACCGAGGCGTCGGCGGTGCTTCCCGAGGGTCGCATCAGCCCGCAGGATCTCGGCATCTGGGATGACAGGCATGTTGCCGAGTTGCGTAAGATCACGAGCTTCGTGCGAGCGCAAGGCGCGGCTATCGGGATTCAGCTTGCGCACGCGGGCCGAAAGGCGAGCATGCGTCCGCCATGGATGACCAGTCAGAAAGTGCCGACCAGCGAGGGCGGGTGGGAAAACGTGGTGGCACCGAGTGCCGTGGCGTTCTCGGACGCGTACGCACAGCCGGAGGCGTTGGACGAGGAGGGCATCGCGCGCGTGGTGTCGGCGTTCGTGCTGGCGACCCAGCGCGCGCTCGCGGCGGACTTTCAGGTGGTCGAGCTGCACGCGGCCCACGGTTATCTGCTGCACGAATTCCTCTCTCCGCTTTCGAATCGAAGAACCGACGCGTATGGCGGCTGCTTCGAAAATCGCGTGCGGCTGCTGCTCGATGTCGCGCGCGCCGTTCGTGAGGCATGGCCGGACGACCGGCCGCTCGTGGTTCGCATTTCGGCCACCGATTGGGTGGAGGGCGGTTGGGATATTGAGCAGTCCATTCGCGTGTCGGCGCTGCTGCGCGAGGTCGGCGTCGATCTCATCGACTGTTCCACAGGGGGCGTAGTGCCCGGTATACGCATACCGGTCGAACCGAACTATCAGGTTCCTTTTGCGAGACGCATCCGGCAGGAGGCCGGGATCCCGACAGCCGCGGTCGGTCTCATCACCGAGCCACATCAGGCGGAGCGCATCGTACGCGATGGTGACGCCGACATGGTGCTGATGGCGCGCGAACTGCTACGCAATCCACGCTGGCCGCTGCTGGCAGCTCACGAACTCGGCGCGCGGGTTGACTGGCCCGATCAGTACGCACGCGCGAAGCCACGCGATTAGTTGGCTGACTGATCACTGCCGGTTCCCACTTCTTGCACACACTACAGCTGTGACTTGATGGGCAGGAGAATCTTCTCCATCAGCTTCTCGGCCATCGTGCGACGTTTCCACGTGGCGTAGTCGTAGGGCTCAGCATGCTCGAGGTCCCGTTCGAATACCGCCGTCATCTGCGCCGCGAACTCGCGGTCATAGATATTGAGGCTGGCCTCGTCGTTGAGCCGCAGCGATCGAATGTCCAGGTTGGTGGAGCCGACGGAGACAAACTCGTGGTCGATGACGAGCAGCTTGACGTGCAGCATCGTTGGCTGATACACGAATATGCTGATGCCCGCCAGCAGCAGGTCGCCCCAATCGACCTTTGACGCGATTTTCACAGTGAACGAGTCGATGTGTGGCCCTGGCACGAGCACTCGAACGCGCACTCCACGCCTGGAGGCGCTGACGAGCGCCTGTACCAGCAGGTCGTCCGGTACGAAGTAGGACGCCGCGATGTCGATCGTGTGCTCCGCTGCCGCAAACGCGAGCAGGAACATGAGGTGCATGCTTTCACTGCCGCTCGCTGGCGACGCGATGAACAGATGCGCGTCGTACGATCCTTGCGTTGTCAGCGCGGGAAAGTAGCAATCGCCGTTGAGCACCTGGCCAGAGGTCTTGATCCAGTTGTCGTTGTAGGCCGCCTGCAGCTGTGCGACGACCGGCCCCTCCACGCGAAAGTGCGAATCGCGCCAGTGTTCGGGATCATTGGCGTGCCCTTGCCACTGGTCCGCGATGCCCACACCGCCGGTGAAACCGAGGCGGCCATCCACGATGAGCAGCTTGCGATGCGTCCGGTTGTTCATCCGACCGATATTGTACCAGTGCAACGGGCGGTAGCGCTGCACGAGTACGCCGGCACTTTCCATGCGCTCGAGCAGCGCGTCGTCCATTTTGACGCTGCCAACCCAGTCGAGTGTGACATGCACGCGAACGCCACTTTGTGCGCGTTCACATAGGGCTTCGCTGAAATCCAGGCCGATCTCGCCGCCCCAGTAGATATAGGTCTCGAAGGTGATGGAGGTTTGCGCCTGCGCAATGGCCTCCAGCATCGCGGGGAAGATTTCCGCGCCATTCTGCAGCGCATCGATGCGGTTTCCGCCGACGATGGATGGTCCCATCATCAGGGACATCTCGCGTCGGAACTGAGGGTCCGCAAGACCGTATCGATGCTCGATCTTGCGCTCGAGCTTCTTCTCGGCAGTCGCAAAGTTCATGGCCACTGCGGCGAGCAGAAGCGTACCAAGCGCGGTCAGAACGATCGTCCAGAGCATGCGTGCTCACGTGATGTACGGTGGTGTATGGCAGCGTTCGGCAGCTGATTATCAGCGAAGAATGCACCGTGAGCGTGCGCTTGGCCACCGGCCCCTTACTTAGGAGACGCCTGAGGACGACATGGTTTCTCCGGAGAGAGAGGTGCCCCTTGCACCCAAGGCGGATGAAGACCAGCACCATCATGCTGGGGGGGGGTTCACGATGATTTCACTCGAAGCAGCGGCAGTTTTCCGCGGCACCTCGCAGCATCTGGAGGGTAGCACACAAGCTGGAAGAACTTGTTCCAGTATATTTTTTCCTTCTATCCCGACATTTGTTATGCAAGCTCAACGTGTCAGACATTCAGCTGCGAGGGTCGCGACCGGATTTGCCATTACCGGACTGCTCGCCGGCACCGGCAGCATCGCCAGCGCCCAGTCGGTTGGCATCAGTGCAGTCCCGTCCGTGCAGCGCATCGAGTGGAGCGACAAACTCGCGTTCAGTGACGATTACATGTATGGTGGCCGGCTGTCCCTGTTGTTCGGCAAGTATGTCGAACTTCAGCCGTTCTACTTCACGCGCGACAACTACGATATCGACAGCAATCGCGCCCCCAGCCTCTTCGGTCCCGAATCCGAGGGCAAGGGCATCGATCTACGTCACTACGGCGTGGGTATCCAGTTCAACCTCGGGGACGGGCCGATCACACCCTTTGCTCGTGGTGGCGCTGGTGTGCTGCGTCTCAAGCCCGATAGTGCCGCGCGGCAGGATCGCATCACCGTGAGTGCTGGCGGCGGCATCCGCTTCGGCATCAGCGGGCTGAACGCCGAAATCTTCGCCGAGCAGATGTCGTTTCGAATGAACCCGCTGAGCATCTTCGGTGCGGATACAGCCGGAGCCGAGACACCGACGCTTCGCAATCTCGTATACGGCGCTGCGCTGACCGTTCCGCTCAGCACAATGCGCGAGACTGACTATACGGACGGACTGCGTGGTTCGACCGCACCCATTGAGCCGTTTGTCGGCGCGCTGCGCTACGCGAGCGAGAATGGCCTGCCGAATCAGGAGCTGGCCGGCGTGCGCGCGGGTATCGATTTTTCGCCGGTCTTCGGTGTGCGCGGCTTCTACTGGCGTGGCCTGAACGACGATCGTGATGGCACTGTGCCCGTCACCGGTTACGGCGGCGAAACGCAGTTCAACCTGAATACCGGTCCTGGTGTCTCGCCGTACCTCATTGTCGGTGCGGGACGTATCGATTACGGCAACGACTTCGCTGACTCACTTGGCGCGGGTCGCGCCGACAAAACCGCCTTCATTCTCGGTGGCGGCGCAAGCCTCCGCTTGACCGATCGCATTCGGCTCAACGGCGCGGTTCGCGACTATATCATGACGGTCGACGATAATCTCGACAACGTCGCCAGCACGTCCGACATTACGCACAACACGATGCTCACCGCCGGTCTCACGATCAGCATCGGTGGTCGCTCCGGGCAGACTGAGTCGGACCGTGTGCGTGAGCGCGACCGCGAGCTTCGTGACGTGCGCGCGCGCCTGGCCGAGCGTGAGCGGGAGTTGGAGCGCCGCGAACGCGGTGAGCCTGACATGATGTCGGAGCGCGAGCGTCTCATGGAGCGCGAGCGCATGCTCGACGAGCGCATGCGTCGCATGAATCGGGAAGGCGTGGTCGTGGAACGCGATACGATCATGATGCGGCGGCAGATGGGTGGAGCGCAGGGACAGCAGTGGGTCACGGTTCCCGTGCCAGCTTACGGCGAAATCATTCTTCGCTACGGCTTCCCGCCCGCTGGGGTCACGGTAGACAGCACCATGATCCGTCGCGATACGGTGCGCATGATGCAGGGTACGCCGAATGACCTTGCGCGTCGCCTCGACGAAATCGAGCGTCGCATCAACGCGCGACTCGATGCGATGCAGGGCCAGCAGCCGCAGCGCCGCGACCCGACGCCGCAGGTCGTGACGCGGCCGATGGACATGGTCGAAGTGGACCGTGAAAACGTCCGTGCACGCACTCCGGTCTTCCAGCGTCTCGGGCGAACGGGCGTGTCCGATCTGCGTCCGTATGCTGGCTTCGGTTTTGGTGACAATACACAGTTCGTTGTCGGTGCTCGCGCCGACCTTGGACCGCTCTCCCCCAATAGCGGGTTCCACTTCGTTCCCGAACTCGCTGTCGGCCTGGGCGGAGACTTGAGCGTGCTCGCCCTCGCGAATGTACGTTACGCGTTTGGAAGTGTCGGCGGGCAGCGTACGGTACGCCCGTATGCAACCTTCGGCGGCGGTATCTTCTCGCCGTCCGTGCTGGGCATCAACACCGCTGTTGGCTCAGCCATCGCCATCGGTGCAGGCGAAACCCCGCTGCTTCTCAACGTTGAGGTGCAGGGTATCAATCTCTTCGATCACACCCGCCTGCTGTTCGGCCTCACGCGCGTCTTTTAAGACCGCAAGGCGGTGACGGCGGCTCGCTGGAGTGGTTCGCGAGCGGACTCAAGTAACGGACCGCCGACGAGCATGGTTGCTCGTCGGCGGTCTTTGCGTTGGGGCAAGCCGCGAAGAGCTCGATGAGCCTTGGGCAGGATTGCGGGATCGACTGGTACAGGGGCGCGATTTCGCAAACGCGCAAACGCGCAAATGACTGATTGGCGGGTGCTGAAGTACCTAATCCTTTCAGGATGGCGCGTTTGCGGGTTTGCGGGTTTGCGCGCACTGTTTCCGCCTTGCACAAATGCAGACCGAAGCCACTCCCCGGTCACCGCACCGCCGCCCTTTACTCGCCTTGCTGTATCGGGTAGGTGGTGATATCGCCGGAAAGCATCGCGCCTTGTACTTCCACGTAGAGTGTGGCGTCGGTCATGGTCACCGCGAGTTTGAGGCGGCGATCGAGTCGCGACACGATGTCATCGATGAGCGTTCGGTCGATCGCATGCAGCATCACCGACTCGGCGCGATGGATGCGCGCTCCCTCGTAGCTGCGGCGCACGATCAGCGGATCGCGGTGCGTGTAGATGGCAACGCGCGGGGCGGCCTTGCTTGCCTTGTGCACGCGCGCGGCGTCAGGCGCGCCAATCTCGATCCACGCCTGCAGGGCGCCGGTCAGGTCACGTACTGCGATGGTGGGCTCGTCGGCATCGGAAACGCCGCGGGAAAATGCTATGCCGTCACTGTACTCGAGGCAGTAGGCCAGCACGCGCGCCACGAAGTACTCCGCCGACTCTGACGGATGCATCGGCACACGGAGCGAGAGCGTTTCGTATATGCCGCGGTCGACATGCGAGAGAGCGATGTCGAGCACGTACATCGTGGAGGTGAGTGCCATCGGGAGTGTCGTTGAATCAGGGCGTGGACGCGGCTGAACCAGCCGCTCGGCCGGTCGCCCATGCCCACAGGAAGTTGTAGCCGCCAATGGGGCCGAACGCGTCGAGTACTTCACCGCACAAGTAGAGTCCGGCGTGACGGCGGCTTTCCATGGTGCGCGGATTCACTTCGCCAAGCGCGACGCCGCCGCCGGTGACTTCGGCTTTCTTGTAACCTTCATCGCCCGACCACGGCAGATTGCCGCGCACAAGCGTGTCAATCAGCCGTCGACGCTCATCGCGCCGCAACTCCGACAGGAGACGCGCGGCATCCACCTCGGCCATCTCGAGCAGCACGGATGCCAACCGGTCCGGCAGCTCGGCACGCAGTGCGCCCGTGACCGTGCGCGCACCGTGCGGTTGCAGGGCTTGCTCCCAGTCGGCGTCGCCAAGCGGCGTCCACTGCACCTGCAGGCGCGCGTCGTGCGCGTGGCCAAGCCGCGAGCGCACAGGGACATGCGAGACATTGAGCACAGAGGGCCCGCTGTAACCATGGTGCGTGAACAGGAATCCGCCGCTCGCCTGGGCGGCGTGCACGTCACTCTTCACCGACAATGAAACCGACAGGGAGACGCCGGACAGCGCGTTGAAGGCGTGCTGATTCGTGGTGAGCGGCGTAAGCGCAGCATACGTCGGATGCATGGTGTGACCAAGCTTGGCCAGCATGGACAGCCCTGCCCCGTCACTGCCGGTATTGGGCACCGACAAGCCGCCCGTGGCAACGATCACGCGGTCAGCGTGCAACATCTCACCCTGTTCCACTCGCACATCCCATCCGCCCGCGGGGGAGGGATCGACGCCGGTTACTCTCGTATCCATGCGCGTGCGTACGCCGACCGACCTCGCGTAGGCCAACAGGCCGTCGCGTACATCGCGCGCCTTGTGCGAAGCAGGGAAAAGTTTGGCCGATTCCACTTCTTCAACGAGCGGGATGCCCAGCGTCTGCTCGAAGAATGCGCGCTGCTCACCCAGTGGCCACGCGCGCACGATCTTGCGGAGCAGGTTTGGCGAGGAATCAGTCACGAACCGTGACTCGTCCACCCGAGCCGGCAGAATGTTGCAGCGTCCGCCACCGCTGATGAGGATCTTCCGTCCGCCATCGCGCGTGCGTTCCAGCAGCAGTGCTTCCGCGCCGCCGAGCGCGGCGAAGATAGCGGCCATGGAGCCGGCTGCACCCGCACCGATCACGATCACGCGCTGCACTTTTCGTCCGGCTCAGCCCGTCTCAGACTCATGAACCGCGAGCCATCGCCTACTGGCGCCACACGTCGGCGTGCTCGGGGGTGCGCTCGAACACGTGGCGGGTAAACGAGCAACGCGGCGAGATCTTCTGACCGTGCTTGCGTGCCCACTTCACGCCGTACGCCACGAGCTTCGTGCCGAGTCCTTCACCGTCGAATCCCGCATACACTTCGGTGTGGTCCACTCGAATGAGCTTCTTGCCGATTCTCGAGTACGTCATCACGCCCGCGAGCGCCCCGTTGGCCATCGCGGTGAAGCGTCCCGAGCCCTCTGATTCGGTGTGATCAAACTCGATGCCTGACATGACTGGAGCATAACTTGCAAAGGTCGGCCGGGGCACCCGTGCGCGCCCACCATTTTCCCTATGAGCGTCCCCCTATGAAGCGTATGAACCGGCGGTTCGAGCTCGCGTCACGACCCACCGGCGAAGTCTCCGCCGACCACTTCCGGCTGGTGAAGGCGCCGGTGCCTGAGGTGCAGGAGGGGCAGGTCCTCGTGCAGCATCGCTTTCTCAGCCTCGATCCGTACATGCGCGGCCGCATGAGCGACCGGCGGAGTTACGCGGCGCCGCAAGCGCTCGACACGGTGATGGTGGGTGGCACGGCCGGCGAGGTTGTCGAGTCGCATTCTGAGCGATTCGCGGTGGGCGATCAGGTCGTGGGCATGGGTGGATGGCAGGAGTACTCGGTAGTGGACGTCTCGGTACCCGGGGCGTTGCGGCGCGTGGACACGACTCACATTCCACTGTCGGCATATCTTGGTGTGGTGGGTATGCCCGGTGTCACCGCATGGTACGGGCTCAACGACATCATCAATCCCGATGCCGGCGAGACGGTGATCGTGAGCGCCGCGAGCGGGCCGGTGGGCGGGACGGTCGGACAGCTCGCCAAGGCGAAGGGATGCCGCGCGGTGGGCATTGCCGGCGGTGCGGAGAAGTGCGCGTTCGTGGTGGATGAACTCGGTTTCGACGCTTGCATCGACTACAAGGCGCACCGCGACCTGCGCAGCCTGCTGGACGCGCTCAAGTCAGCATGCCCCGATGGCATCGACGGCAACTTCGAGAACGTCGGCGGACAGATTCTCGATGCGATCATGCTGCGCATGAACGCCTTTGGACGCATCGCGCTCTGCGGTCTGATCGCCGGCTATAATGGTGATCCGATTCCCATGACCAACCCGACGCTGCTGCTCTCATCTCGCCTGACGGTGCGCGGCTTCATCGTGACCGAGCACCTGGAGCGCTGGGCGCCCGCCCTTCAGGAGCTGAGTGGAATGGTGGCGGCGGGCACGCTACGTTATCGCGAGTCTATCGCGGAGGGATTGGAGAGCGCGCCGAACGCGTTCGTCGGTCTTCTCCATGGGCAGAACTTCGGCAAGCAACTCGTCAGACTTTCATAGCGCATGAACAAGGCTACGCGCGTGTGGGTTGGATTGCATCTGCTCGCGGCCGTCGTCATCACTGTTCAGCAGACAGTCGGCGGCGGACAGACGAACAACTTCACGATCTTTCGCGAGAGTTTCTGGCATCTTGTGCGTGATCAGAATTTGTACGCATCGTATCCCGGCGTGACCTTTGACCTGTTCAAATATTCGCCCACGAGCGCGCTGCTGTTCGCGCCGTTTGCGGTGTTGCCGCATACGCTCGGCCTGCTGCTCTGGAACCTCGCCAACGCGGCAGTGCTGTCGCTGGGCATCGTGGTATTGCTGCCGGGGGCTGCGGCCGCGTGGGCGCTGGCCATTTGCTTCCTTGAGGCGTTCGGCGCGATCCAGAACAACCAGAGCAACGGCCTCGTTGCCGGCCTCATGATCCTGAGTGTGGTCGGCATACATCGGCAGGCCGCGGGCGGCTCTGCGTTCGCGATGATTACAGGCGCCAGTATCAAGGTGTTCCCGCTCAGCGTCGGAGTGTATGCGCTCATCCCCTCCAATCGCTGGCGGTTCATCGCCTGGAGCGCGGTACTGGGTGTCGTGATGTTGCTGGCGCCTCTTCTGGTGACGCCATGGCAGACGCTGACCGATCAGTATGCGTGGTGGGCTGCCGTGGAAGCGCGTGATGCCGCGAAAACCGGTATGTGGTGGCTGGGTGGACTGCTCGAGCTGTGGACGGGACGCGCGTGGCCACACCTGCCCCTGCAACTTGCAGGCGCGCTGTGGATCGCTGCGAGCGCATGGTATGGTCGCCACCAGTTCGACTCACCCGCCGTTCGGCAACTGCTCATTGCCTCGGTGCTCGGCTTCGCCGTCGTCTTCAATCATATGTCCGAACCGCCGACGTTCGTGATCGGATACGCCGGCGTCGGTATCTGGTGGGCGGCCCTTCCTCGTGCGCGCTGGCGGGATGCGCTGGTGCTCAGCGTCGTGTTGCTCGGTTCCCTCGGTGCGACCGACATTTTGCCCAATGAGCTGCAACGGGAATGGCACTATGACACACGACTCAAGGCCATCGTGATGTCGATCGCGTGGTTCGCCATGCAGTGCGACCTCTACGCGCTGCTCACTCCTCGCGCATGTCGTGTTGCAGGTGCACCGTGAGCAGCATTGCCGAGCGTTCCGTCGCGCGCACGTCGTGCGGAATATTGGGCTTGAGAATCAGGATCTGTCCCGCTCTCAGGTCGTAGCGTTCGCCGTTGGCATGCACCAACAGCTGGCCTTCCAGGCTGTGAATGCTGATCGTGCCATTCGTCTTGTGTTCGGCGAGCACGCCGTCTTCGTCAAAGGCGAACAGCACATGCGTGATGGGGGACTGATGAAAGATCGTGACCTGCCGATGGCCGTCGCGAGCGGGATGATCTTCTTCGCGCAGCGCACGCAAGGCGGCCTTGAGATCGAACGCATGGGCGGGACCGGCGAAGCGTTCCGACGGGGCCGCGCGCAAGCGTTCCGGCGGTACAGTGCTCTCGAGCTCCGGCATGTCAGTACCTCCAACAGGGAATGAAAGGGGCTGTGCTTCTCTACCCGTCCACCGTCAGGATGTGGCCTCAAAAGCGGAACAACGGACCGAACAGCAGAGTTCGCTGCATCAGTCGCGTGACCACACCACGTCGATGCCTTCGCGACCCTTCATGGCGCCTCGCAGCATCTCGAGGATCGACGAGGGCGCGCCATCGGTTTCAAGAAGATCGATCGTAGCACTGCTGATGTAGTAATCCTGGTCCGTGACCGACTCTTCTTCGAGTGACTGCACGAGGAATGCGAGCTCTTCTTCGGACAGCGTGCCGATCTGGACGCCCGTGGCTTTGTCACGCAGTGTGATCATGGAGATGTGAATGTCAGAGAGTGAAAGGCGCGCCGTCGTGACGCCTCGTCAATATACCAGTTCGCCCAATTGCATGGACCAAACATATGAGCTTCACAGTAACAAGAGAGATGATGCTACTTCACAAAATTCCCGATATGTCACGTTTCCGTCGAGTGCTCCTGGTCGGCGCCGCTGTCGCCTCAGCCGCCTGCTCCGGCTCATCGGCTCCCGATACCGGCAGTCCACCGGAGGAGCTGACGCCGCCATCGGGTGACACACCGTCCCTGTCGCGTGAGGTGGTGCTGTCGAATCTCGAGAACCCGTGGGATATGGCGTTCACGAGCGATGGCACGATGTTCTACACGGAGAAGTGCCGTGGCCTGTCCGTCCGTCGCCCTGATGGTTCCACGACGCGGTTGTTCGGCACGACCGGCTCCGCACTCGTCGCTGCGGATCTGGCATGCCAAGGCCAGAGCGGCATGCATGGTATCGCGCTCGATCCCGACTTCGCCAGCAATCGCACGCTGTATGTCTACATGTCGTCGAATCTCAACCAGAATCCGCGCACCAATCGCGTAATCCGCCTGAAGACCAACGCCGCATTCAACAGCGTGAGCGATCGCGTGGACATCATCGATGACATCGCCTTCAAGCATGTGGGCAATGCGCATGGCAACGCCGGTGCGCACAGCGGCGGACGCGTTCGATTCGGTCCCGATGGCTTTTTGTATGTGACCACAGGTGACAATCACAATGGCGTTGTGCCGCAGAGTCCCACGCGACTTGGCGGCAAGGTGCTGCGAGTGGACCGCAACGGCGCGGCCGCGCCCGGCAACAACGCACCGACGGGGTTCGACGCACGCATCTTCACATATGGCCATCGCAATGTGCAGGGCATCACCTTCCGGCCCGGAACAGGACAGCCGTTCACGTCAGAGCACGGGCCCAATCACAGCGACGAAGTCACACCACTTGTCGCGGGTGGCAACGGTGGCTGGGATCCGCAGAATCGTAGCAACCTCACGTGTAACGATGGCTACTGCGGATACGCGGGCAATCCCACCACGATGCCCATGACGGACCTCACACGTTTTCCCAACGCGATGCGGCCGTCGTGGAATAACAACGGCGACTCGCAAGGCATGGGGCCCGCGACGTTTCTTGTGGGAGACAAGTGGAAGGCTTGGAATGGCCGGCTCGCGGTGGGGATCATGCGCGGTGAGCGTCTGGAGATCCTCGCCCTCGACAGCGCGGGCATGACCACGAGCACTGTCACAGCCGACCTGCCTTCAACCCGATATCGCTCGCTGGTGCAGGCGCCTGACGGTTCACTGTGGATTGCAACCGACAGCGGAGAGATATGGCGCGTGACGCCATCGTAATACGACAGCTGCGCCGTGCGGCAACACTTGCGTGGCTGGTATTGCTCGCCGCATGCAGCGGCACGTCGTCGTTTCCGAGCCTGCGCGATGAGCCGGCGACAGCTTACGACGCCTACGTTCGCGCGCTCACCGCCGCAGGACTTGATTCCACCGCGCTCGGGCGGGAATGGATCGCCGCCAGCGACAGCGCCCTGCGTGCACCGCTCGCGGCAACGTTGCCAACACTCGAGATGGGAGCGTACAATCGCAGCGAGGCGCGCGCCATTGCGTATCGATTCTCGCTCAAGGACGGGCAGCGCGTTGCCGTACGCACGCGAGCAGACGGCCTACCCGCACGACTATATCTCGACCTGTTCGAGGTGGCGACCGATACGCTGAAGCCGTTCGTGCATCGCGCGACTGCTGACTCGATGACTCGGCCCGACAGCGCCGCGGCCGTGCTTACGCTCGAGTATGAAGCTCGTGAGGATGCGGATTTTGTGCTCCGCCTGCAGCCGGAACTGCTGCGCAGCGGACGATACGAGTTGTCGATCGGCGTCGAGCCCATCCTCGCTTTTCCGGTTGAAGGACGCGGGAACGCAGCGATCCAAAGCTTCTTCGGGGTGGATCGCGACGGTGGCCGGCGCGTTCATCACGGCATCGATATCTTCGCCCCTCGCGGAACGCCGGTGCTCGCCGCCACCAGCGGCGTGGTGCGCAGCATCTCACCGAACAATCTGGGTGGCAACGTCGTGTGGCTGAATGACGAGGTGCGCCGCCAGTCGTTGTATTACGCGCATCTGGATACCCAGATTGTCGTAGCGGGCCAACGTGTGCAGTTGGGTGACACGCTGGGATTCGTGGGCAATTCGGGCAACGCGCGTACCACACAACCACACCTGCACTTCGGCATCTACCGTCGCGGCCGTGGCCCGATCGACCCGCTGCCGTACGTGCGCCTGATCACACGCGAAGCACCGCGACTCGCCGCCGACACGTCGCGACTCGGCGCGTTCGGGGTCACGCGAACCGCGGAAGCGACATTGCGCGATGCGCCAAGCACGTCAAGCAACGCGCTGCGTCTGGTGCCTCGTGACGAGTCGCTGCAGATCATGGGCGTCAGCGCCAACTGGTATCGTGTGCAGTTTGGTGACGGAACCGCCGGCTACCTTGCAGCGGGTGCCGTGCGACCTGTGGAATAGCGCGAGCCGATGCGCGCCACGACCTGTGCGCGCATGTTCCGCAGGGACTGCTCGGCGAACTGTTTCTGCAGCCGTCTGCCCACGATGCGGAAGCCGATTCGGTATATCCAGTTCGAGATGTGCCCTGTCTGCGAAAACGAATGGATGCGAAAGCACATCGCGCCTGTTGCCAGCACTTTCACCACTTCGAAGGTGATCTCACCGCGCTCCAGATGTCCGGCCAGCGTGTGGTAGCTGTATCCCCACACCTGCTCCGGCCCGTCCTCACCGTTACGTGTTTCGTCCACTACGCGATTGATGCGAACGCCGAACTCGAGGCGAATCCAGAGAAAACGTGCGGACAGCAACATCGAACGCTGCTCGAGCGGCGAACTGGGATCGAACTGTCCTGTGATGAGTTGCTGCGGTGTGAACGAGTAGTCCTGCAGTATCTCCACAGCGGCCGAGAACGCGCCGTCCGGCTCTGGAGGACCGGCTGACTCTGCAGGCAGCGCGATTTCGCGCGCGTCAACGTTCCACCCATCGGCCGCGAGATATTCATCGCGCCTGGAAACATCGATCGTCGATTCCAGCGCGTCGATCTCCTTGAGTCGGGCACGCAGCGCGTCGTCGATTGCCTTGACCTCGCGCCTGGCCTGCGAGGATGTCATGCGCGCGCCTCCTCAGAGGTGATGCGAACGCGCGGCGGTTGCTTCATACCGGCGAGTGTGCACACTCGATGCAGAAAAGTCACCCAGACCTCTGCCTGCATGTATTTGCCGATGCCGAGTTTCGCGTATGCGAGATCAACGGTCGCGTCCCGCGATCGTGCCCAGGAGTCGATGCTCACGCGGAGCGAGCCACCTTGCGCGCCTCGCTCACGCACACGAAACGTGATGTGGCCGGATTCGGGATGCCCCTTGAGCGTGATCAATGTGAACGAATCGCGTGCCACGTCCACCACGCGGACGCTTCCGTTCCACGGGCCGAGCATCGTGATGACGTACTCGTCGCCTACGCGCATCTCCCCGGTCCGTCCGGCAGACTTCCGAAACGCAGCCAGCGCGGCCGGCGACAATGAGGCGATCTGTCGCTTGATCGCGCGCATCAGGTCGTCGCGGCCGACGTCGGTGCGCAGGCTCGATCGTGGTATATCCACGAGGTACCGGCGGTGCATGAGCGGACCCACGCCGGACCAAGCGCGCTGGGCGTTTCGCCCGTGAGCTCGCGGCGTACGCGGCGCTTTCGCTGAGGCTGCATGCCGCGCATGCTCGGTGCGTGGCACTACCCCGCGTCTCACGGCAATCGTCAGCAGGGCGATGGGGATCGTAAGTGCCGCGCTGCCGAGCAGAATCGCGATCGGGCTTATGGGAAGGTCGCGAATTCCGCGCATGCGAGCGTTGGGGTCGGACCGTGAAAAGGAGCGTGGTCCGCGATCGCAACAGCGATCGCGTAGCAACAACTAGTGCTCCATCAACTGTTTGAATCGATCAAGGTCCTGCTCGATCTGCGCGCGTGCGTAGTCGAACGCCGGAAGGCTCGAGAACTCGGTCGCCTCGCCAGGCTCCCAGGTCAGCATCACGCGAACTTCCGTCGCATGGTCCACGGACGTCTGGTGGAACCAGACTTCACCCATCTGCTGGACTCTGGCTTGCGGCAGTGACTGCCACGAAATGAACAGTCCCGGAATGTGGTCCACCAGCAGCGAGCCGCTCATTTCACCCACACAAGGAGCCTTGATCACAGCGTTCGACTTGTAGCCCGCCTCGCGAGCGCGACGCACTTCGATATGCGCCGCCTGACGGCGGGCCAGGTCCTGCCAGGCGCGGTACAGCGCGATCGCGGGACGCTTGATGCTGACGGAGTGCGTGATGCGCTGTTGCTCAATGCTGGCTGCCAAGACGGTGCCCATATCATCCCCTTCTCTCGCGTCGGTTGCTTCACGCTCGCTGGCGACTCTGCCGAGTTCGCTTGCCGTGTGTTGTCACACAATCGGCTACTTCGTCACTTTGCGCAGTTAGCCGCGCGGTTGAACTCTTCCTCTCCCCTAAGGCTATCTGGATTCTGTGAGAGCCGTCACGGGAATCGGGCATTCTGTCAAGCTTTCGCCGTAGACGAGCTCGCTTTGCGAAGTGATTGCCGCAGCGAGTGATAGTTCGGCCACGAATCCGCCTCGCGCGATCGCTCCACCGCACTCTCGAGCGTGAAAACATTTGCGCCCTTGAAGCCACTCAGCTCGGTCCAGCGAATAGGCACCGCGACTGGCGCACCTGCCCGCGCGCGGGTGGACCAGGGAGCGATGGCCGTTGATCCGCGCTCATTCCGCAGGTAGTCGATGAAGAGCCGTCCCTTGCGTCGGGCCTTCGACATCACGGCGACAAAGCGATCCGGCTCGCGGGCGGCCAGCTCCTGCGCGATCGTCCTGCAGAACGCCTTTACCTCCGGCCATTCCAGTTCGGGCAGGATGGGCGCAATCACGTGAATGCCCTTGCCGCCCGTGAGCATTGGAAATGTCTCGAGGCCAAGCTGCTGCAACAGTTCCGCAATCGTTTCTGCGGCATTGCGCACGTCGGCGAAGCCGAGCGATTCGTCGGGATCGATGTCGAAGATGATGCGCTCGGGCTTTTCGATGTGCTCGATGCAGGAGCCCCAGAGATGCCACTCGAGCACGTTCATCTGCACACCCGCGCGCAAACCGTCGGCATCGCTGAGGTAGAAATACTCGTGCTGCTCTCCGCTTTTCTCAGTGATGGACACCTTGCGAAGCGCACCAGGGAAACCGCCGCTGTCGTGCTTCTGAAAGAAGCAGGTTTTCGCCCTGCCCTGCGGACAGCGCAGGAGACTGAGGGGGCGCTGCGCTACGAATGGCAGCATGCGCACCGCGACGGCGTCGTAATACTCGGCGAGGTCGCGCTTGGTCACGCCCTGCCCGGGGAAAACGACGCGATCCGGGCTCGTGAGTGTGATCGTGCTGGTTTCGGCGGCCGGCGCCGCGGGCCGTTCGTCCATCACCTCACTGGCCGACTTGTCGTCGCGCAGCGCGATGAAGGACGGATGGCGCAGCAGCCCGTCAGTGGTGAACTCAGTAAACGCGATTTCGCCGACGAGATTGGGTGTCACCCACCTCGCACCGCGGGCGATGGTACGTGGCACGTCATCAACAGGCGACGTCTTGCGCGCTCGGCTGTCGAGCTTCGCCTGCAACGCGTGCGCTTCGTCAACAGTGAAGCCGGTACCCACGCGTCCGCGATAGCGCAGCGTCTCACCGTCATAGACGCCGAGCAGAAGCGATGCGAACGTGTGCTTCCGGCTCGAGGGCGTCCATCCGACGATCACGAACTCCTGCCGGCGACCGCACTTGAGCTTCAGCCACGAGCGCGTACGACGGCCACGATAGGGCGCGTCGATCTGCTTCGCGATCACGCCTTCATGACCGTCGTGACAAATGGCATCGAACACATCCTGGCCGTTTCCGAGCACGTGACTGGAGTATTGCACGGCTGTCTGGGCGCTGCGACTGCCAGTTGCGGCGTCAGCGCCATTCCCTTCACCGAGCAGCGCCTCCAGTCGCAGTTTACGATCGAGCAACGGTTCGGCGGTGAGATCCTTGCCGTCGATCTCGAGTGCGTCGAAGGCGAAGAATATGAGCGGGCCACCGCTGCTGAGCGCTTCGCGCAGCATGGAAAAATCGGTGCGTCCGTCGGCGTTCATCACGCACACTTCGCCGTCGAGCAACGCGGTGCCCTTCGTAATGCGGCCCAGCGGCTCGACGAGCGAGCCGAACTGCTTCGTCCAGTCGTGTCCATTGCGAGTGTAGAGGCGAACCTCGCGACCGGCCAGCGCCGCGATGCAGCGATAGCCGTCGAACTTCATCTCGAATAGCCACTGTTCCCCGGCGGGCACTCCGTCCACCAGTGTGGCAAGTTGCGGAGCACGAAAGGCCGGCGGCGAGCTCAACTCGCCTTCTTGCGCGCCGTACTGGGCTTCTTCGCCGCCGTTTTAGTCGCAGCTTTTGACGTGCCCGTGCGCGTAGCTGCCTTCTTCGTTGCGCTCTTCTTGCTGGCGCCCACACTGCCGGATCCGGATCGACCAGCTTCCAAACTCTTCTTGAGTGCTGCCATCAAGTCGATGACGTTCGATCCCGTTGGCACTGCTTCCGGCTCGCGATCAATTACCGCCACCCGCTTGCCCCTGGACTCGAGCTTCGCATCGATCAGCTCACGCAGCGCCTTCTGATAGTTGTTCTTGAACGCCGCCGCATCGAACGGCGCAGTTTTTTTCTCGATGAGCGCTGACGCGACCTCGAGCAGCTCCGCGTCGGCCTTCTTCGCCGGAATCTGCGCGAAGAATGCGTCCGACTTCCGGATCTCGTCTTCATAGTGCAGCGTCTCGAGCATCATGCCCGTGCCTGTGGGCTTGATGGCGACGAGATATTCCTTGCCGCGTAGCGCAAGCTGACCGAGCCCCACGCGTTCCGACTCGCGCAGCGCATCACGGATCACGCGAAACGCGTCCTCGGCCAGTTCATCAGCCGGGACCACGAAATACGACTTGTCATAGTAGATCGGGTCGATCTCGCAGGCGCCTACGAACTGGGTGAGTTCGAGTGTGCGCCGTGTGTCGAGCTTGACGTCGTTGATTTCGTCTTCGGTGAGCAGGACGTATTCGCCCTTCTCGTACTCGAAGCCCTTCATGATCTCGTCACGGTCCACCGGACCCACCCCTGCGACAACCTTTTCGTAGTTGATGGGTTTGCCGGTAGGTTCGTGAATCTGTCGAAACGACGGCTTGGCGCCGCTCTTGGTAGCGGTGAAGAGCTCCACCGCGATGGACACCAGCGACAGGCGCAGTTGCCCTTTCCAGATGGGTCGCGTTGGTGGCATGTGCAACTGGTCCGGTGAGACGTGAAGGGCTACCGCCTACCAGGTCTTTCGCAGCGCGTCACACAGGGTCTGGCGTTCGGCGCGCAAGCGATTGATCACTCGGCGCAAGCGACGATTCTCGTCGCGCAGTTCAGCCGCGTTCGCGTTTACGGTCGGCTCTGTCTCCAGCGCGGTGCCGGACCAATCAGCCGTGAAGGTGTTCTGGCGCTCCATGAGTAGGGGATTCATGCTTTTTTCTGTGCCCCCACGCCGATCAGCACCAGGCCGGCGACAACAGCCACGCCACCAAGCCATGTGGGAATCGTCTGCTGCTCGTCTGCGGTGATCTCAAGACTGCCCACCGACACAACCTCGCGCTGAGTGGTGAACGTGCCGCCGCGCACCAGCACGAACGCGCCAAGTCCAAGAATCAACACGCCGATAAGAACTAGCGGTCGCATGCAATCTCCTTCGTCATTCATCCTTCCCCGATGGTCCGCTGAAACGTGTGAAAGTCACACGCGCTGCATCGTGCAGTGATATTCGCTTCACGGCCGCTGCCGAACCATCGTGCGCGCGAGTGAACTTTCTCTCGGCCTCAGGGAGTAGAGCTCGCCATGCGCAGCACGGTCTTCCACTCATCTGACGTGACCGGCACGATGGACAATCGGCTCACCCGCAGCAGCGACATTTCAGAGAGCGAAGGCTCGTCCTTGATCTCGGGCAGGCCGACGGGGCGTTCGAGTTTTCGTACCGCCTTCAGATCCACCATGAACCAGGTGGGGGTGGCCGGATCTGACGCGGGGTCGAAGTATTCGTGGTCTCGATCGAAGGCGGTGTGGTCCGGATAGCCTTCTTTTGTCACCTCCGCAATGCCAACAATTCCCGATGGGTTGGCGTTCGAGTGGTAATAGAAGACGAGGTCTCCCTTCTTCATGCCGTCCCGCAGGAAGTTGCGGGCACCTGTATTGCGCACGCTGTCCCAGCACGTGGTCTTGCGAGGAGCGGCCAGCAGGTCATCGAAGGAAAAGACTTCGGGTTCCGACTTGACGAGCCAGTAGCGCTGTTCGCCGGTCTTTCGCGTGTAAACGTGGGCCCATTTGCCCTGATCGTAGGGCATGGACTTCGGTGGTTTCTTTGCGGGGATCATATCTCCGTAGGGTAGGTATGGCGCGGGCCATGCGCCAGATTACGTGCGTACTCATCCAAGGATCCTGCATGCTTCGTACGTCCTTCCGCGTCGGCCTGGCCACGCTCCTCATCACATCGCCGCTGTTCGCGCAGCAGCCACCCGCCCGTGGCGGTGGGTTTCGCGGCGGCACCCAAATCCAGCCTGGCGAACAGTGTCCGGCCGGCACCACGGAGATCCGTCCGCTCACGTGCATGGCACCGGAAGGCGCGCCGCCGAGCATTCTGGACTATCGCCCGCGCAACACGCTGGTGGTGCCAGAGCACAAGGTGCCGCGTGCCAAGTATCCGGTGATCGACTTTCACGGACACCCGTCGTCGAATCTCGGCACGGTGGACAACCTCGAACGCATGGGGCGCGAGCTCGAGAGCCTGAACGTGCGGCTCATGATCGCGGCCGACAACATGTCGGGCGAGCGACTCACGCGCGCGATGGGCGTCATCAACAGCTCTCCCGCAATGAAGGATCGCGTGCGCGTGCTGGCGGGCATCAACTTCTCGGGCGTTGGTCCGGGATGGGCCGAGCAGGCGGTGGCGCAACTCGAGGCTGATGTCGCCGCGGGAGCCGTAGGCGTCGGTGAGGTCTCCAAGGGCTTCGGACTCAGCATCCGCAAGGCGGACGGCACTCGGCTTCGTATCGACGATCCGGATCTCGATCCGATCTGGGAGGCGTGCGCGCGCCTCAACCTGCCGGTGTTCATTCACACGGGTGACCCGTCGGAGTTCTGGAAGCCGATCGACTTCGAGAATGAACGCTGGCTCGAGCTCGCGCTGTTTCCCAATCGCAGCTATGCGGGCGACGGAAATCCGAGCTTCGAGCAACTCGTGGAAGAGCGCGACAACCTGTTCAAGAAGCACCGAAACACGACGTTCGTGACGGCGCACCTCGGATGGCACGCGCAGGACCTCGGCCGACTCGGCAAGCTGATGGACGCAGCGCCCAACCTTCACGCAGAGGTTGGCGCAGTGCTGTATGACATCGGTCGACAGCCACGCGCGGCGCGCGAGTTCTTTGTGAAGTACCAGGACCGGATTCTGTTCGGCAAGGATTCGTATCAGCCGGTGGAATATCCGTACTACTGGCGCGTTTTCGAGACGAACGACGATTACTTCGACTACTACCGCGACTACCACGCCTTCTGGAAGCTGTACGGCATCGACCTGCCGGACGAGGTGCTGAAAAAGGTGTACTATCAGAACGCGCTGCGAATTTTGCCGCGCGTTCCGACAGCGGGGTTCCCCCAGTAGCTCGGCGCGCTACTTCTTCTTCGGCATCGCAGCCTTGAGGCGCGAGCGCATCAACAGAAGCGGCTCGCTGACGGCGGCGTTTTTCTTGATGATGTCCTCGAGCAACTGCAGGATCGCCACATCGTCTTCCACCGATGTGGGTTCGGGGCCAAGGCGCGCGCCAAAGCCGAAGTGCTGGCCCGGAATGAGCACGAGCTCGTTCTGCAACACGACATCGCCTTGGGCATCGGACACGCGAACGGCGACGAACTTCTTGCCGGCCTTCTCCATGTACGCGATGCGGAGGCCATTGGCACTTGACGGCCATTCCGGATACGGGTGCGCCTGACCGTCACTTCCTTCGAAGGTCGTGGAGGTGGGCGTGAGATTCGCGAAGTTTCGTTCGAAACCACCGATGTACATGAGCGCGTGTCGCATCGTCACCAACTGCTGTCAGGGTTTGGTCGGAACAGGCCGAAGCGCCTGCCATGAGCGAAGGTAGCGCCGCGGCCGCGGTTTCGTGAGTCCTGCTTCGGGCTGGCGGACAGTCTTTGGACGCTACTCGCACCGACGGCCGAATCCGAAGAGCTGTGTGTCGGGGTCCTCGTCCCCCAGGCACAAGCCGGCGAGAACATCGGCGGCGACCTGACTGAACACGATGCCATTGCCGCCGTAGCCGAGTGCGGCGTAGGCGTTCTTGAAGCCCGGCATGCGGCCGATCCGCGGCAGGCCGTCTTCCGTTTCTCCGAACGTGCCTGCCCAGGCAAATGCGGTGGGATGCGGCCGTCCGAGCATGGATTCGAGCCGCTTCTCGAGCAGACGGGTGCGCGAAGGCAGCAGCGCATCGCGCGCGTCCACATTCTTGAATGGCACATCGAAGCCGCCCACGAGCACGCGCCGGTCGGGCGTGGACCGCATGTATGCGTACGGCCGCGCGGTTTCCCAGAACATGGTGTTGCCGCGCAGTTGACCGAGGTCCTCCACCGGCTGCGTGACCAATGCGTACGAGCTGTGCAAGGAGACGATATCGGTCGGCAATTCGGTGGGCAGTTCGTAGCCGGTTGCAAAGATCAATGCGCCGGCGCTGATCTCGCCGCGTCCAGTCTGCACACGCACCCGCGAATCGTCTGGCGACCACTGCACGAGCGCTGTGCGCGTGCAGAGCGTGGCGCCACCGGCGATCGCGCGCCGGAGCAACGAGCGTGCCAGGCGCACGGGATCGAGATTGGCAGCATGCTGCGTGAGCAGTGCCCCATGCGCCTTCATTCCGAAGCGATCCTGCACATCGGAGCGTGCGAGCCATTCCACCGGCAGGCCGTGATGCGCGCGCATGTCGGCCTCTTTGCGAACACGCCTGGCGTGTGATCGCTTGCTCGCGAGATACACGCTGCTCGCTCTCGTGAAGTCCCCGTCGTCATCGAGGCCGTCTGCAAGCGTCTGCAGTTGCTCGATCGCGTTCACACAGCGGCGATACGCGCGCACCGCACTGTCTTCGCCGATCATTTCGGCCAGTTCCACCAGCTCGACGTCGAGTTCGTACTGCAGCAACGCGGTGCTGACGGCGGTGCTGCCTTCAGTAGGCGCATCACGCTCGATGACCACGACGGAACGTCGCTCACGTACGAATCGGTCGGCCAGCAGCGCGCCGGTAATGCCGGCGCCGACGATCACGATTTCGGCGTCTGCCGGAAGCGCGGTTGCTGTTTCGCAGTACAGTCCGCCACGCAACAGCCAGAACGGCGCTCCGGATGCAACTCTCATCGAATCACCAGTACAAGGTTGGCGCGACCGACAGTCATTCAGTGGTTCGCGGTAAGCGCGCAACACGCTGGCGGCGTTCCCGCGTCTCGTACTCACACGACCTATCCCTGGAAGAGTGTTGGAAATCGCCTGTGGCGCCGAGGTTTCTGCGAGTTGTCTCTCATGCCGGAGAGCGGCCATGGATTTGTGGGGATGGACGCGAGGCGATCCATCCGCGATCGTGGCCGCTCAACGCATGCTGGGCGTTGGGGTGCTCACCGCACTCGTTGCTGCTCCGTTTGGTTGGCACGATTGGCGAACTCTGCCGGAAGGATCGCGCTGCTGTTCTCGGCGTCACCGCATGGCTTGGTGGAGCAACGCTTGCAGCAACGCAACACTGTCCATTGAGGGGACAGGATATCCGCCGTACGAGCAATGTTGATCGCGACGAGACGCTCCTACTATTCACGTTCGCGCTTGGATAGGCAATCCGTTCGTCGAAACGTTGATGCGCTCTCAGCATTACGATGTACGTTCGTGGTACGATGTACGACGGACGACCCTGGCTTTCGCAGCAGACGGTCCGATGGGCGCTGAGCCGAGCCTGCATGCTGCGCGCTCCCCTCCGACAATGCGCTCCGCTTCAGCACGTCACTGGTGCCCAGGCGAATCGCGCTCGGGCGCGTACATCAACGACTGGCGACGGCATAGTGACATGCTCCGAAAAGTTCATGCGGCATCGCGCGATTATAGCGGTTGCTGCTGTGTTCGTTACCCTCCCTGCGATCAAAGCGGGAGCGAAGGATAGGACGTTCGATTTCAACACCTTCACTGTGCCGGTACAAGGGTCCTCGATCATGAGGTGGCCCACCGCGATTTCTTCGCGGCCTCATTTTTCAGCTCCCGGCTGCCAGACCTTGCCCCCGACTTCAGCACCGTGAACTTCGGGCTTCGGACGACTGTGCTGGAAACGGCGCGCACCTTCGAGGATCTCGGCGTGAGGGCGCCAACGCTTCTCAAGTACAAGGATGTGCTGCAGGAGGCCTTGACGATTCATTCGGTCGAGGCTCGGCACGCACCGGAAGTGCGACGGTTGCGAGGCAACTTCATGGACCAGGCACCCAACAAGGGGTGGATCACCGGCAGCATGACAGATATTCCCGGCACGCAAGCGGTAGATGCGGGAGAAGCAAACGTCGTGCACGGCGGCATCAACGCGGCATCAACGCGGCCTCGGTGACAACGGTGTCGATGTAGGCGGTCACGGAGGCTTTTGACGAGCGACTTTCGATGGAAGCCGTGCTGGCCATCGTTGATCCGATAATTGTCTGAAAGGTAGTCTTGCTGAATTGGTGGAGACGCACCGACACGCGTCTTCACACAGTTCTCCTTCGTTACAATTGTGAGGTGCATTCATGTCGAAAAAACGATCTACTCAACCTTCCCATATCGCAACAGCGCGCAGGATTGGCGCGCTCGGTACACTCGCCGCGATCGCCATGTTGCAAATCGCGTGCGGTGGTCGTACACAACGCGATGTGACCACAGACTCGGCGGACGGTACGCTCGGCGAGCCAATCTCTTCGGGAGTGAGCATGACTGATACCAGTGCAGGCACCCTGACTATGCCGAACGGCGCACAGCAGGCGGTGCTCGACCAGCTTGCCATGCTCGGCGGCAAGCCGCTCCCGACACTAACGCCGGAAGAAGCGCGGCGACAGCCGACACCGGCGGACGCTGTGAAGGCCCTGCTCGAAAAGAATGGTCGGTCAACGGCGCCGGAACCGGTATCCTCTGTGGTCGACCGCACAGTTCCCGGACCCGGTGGCGCAATTCCGGTGCGTGTCTACACGCCAGCCGGCACTGGTCCGCTCCCGATGGTTGTCTATTATCACGGCGGTGGCTTTGTCATCGCGAATCTGGATACGTACGACGCCTCAGCACGCGCGCTGGCGAACGCATCGGGTGCCATTGTTGTGTCCGTACAGTATCGGAAAGCGCCCGAACACAAGTTCCCGGCAGCGCACGATGATGCGTATGCGGCATATGCGTGGGTCGTGGCGAACGGCGCCCAGTGGAATGGTGACGTTTCGCGCGTTTCACTCGCCGGCGAAAGCGCAGGCGGAAACCTCGCGCTGTCAACTGCCATCGCTGCTCGCGACAAGCAAATACAGATGCCCGTTTCCATTCTGGCGGTCTACCCGATCGCCGGAACCGACACGAACACGGAAAGTTACAACACGCATGCATCTGCAAAACCGCTGAGTCGGCCGCTGATGCAGTGGTTCCTCGATCACTACACGCGCACACCCGCCGATGCTCAGGATACGCGTCTGAACATAGTGGCCGCCAATCTCGCCGGGTTGCCTCCCACAACGATCGTCACTGCACAGTTCGACCCGCTGCACTCGGAAGGCGTGAAGATGGCGAGCCGTCTCGAAGCGGCCGGTGTCACCGTGCGACATCGGCACTATGAAGGCGTGGCGCATGAGTTCTTCGGGCAGGGCGCCGTGGTTCCCATGGCCAAGGAAGCGGTGCAGTTTGCGGCGGAGGGGTTGCGCGCGGGGTTCTAACGCGTTGCAAGACCGGTGAGCCCTACATCAGAAGATGAACGCGATTCACTGCGCCGGGTGGCAACCGTCGCACTTCGTTTAGCGCTTCCATCGCCGAAGTTGTCATTGCGTGCGGATTCTTCGCACTTTCTTCCGCGCCACCGCGAACGCCGTAAGCCTTGACGCGGCAGTTTGTCAGGCGCGGGGCGCCGCGCACCACGCCCAGGTCCCCTGGCTGCGTTGCGCGAGATCAGGCACGCAGCCGTGTCAGCGTGAAGCAACTGCCCTCGCCGAGCGACGGTGAGCGCATCGAGCGGG